>DATHGE010000159.1:0-2740 GCA_035317805.1 Flavobacterium sp.
CCGATTGGACCGCCCGACAACAGGAATCGTGGTTTTTGCACGCACCTCCAAAGCATTAACGCGGCTCAACGAAATGTTCAGGAACCGCGAAACCCGGAAAACCTATTGGGCCGTCGTCAAGAACAAGCCACCGAAAGCCGAGGACAAACTGGTCCATTATCTCAAAAGGAACGAGAAGAACAATACTTCAAAAGCGCATCTTAAAGAAGTTCCTGAAAGCAAAATCGCAAGCCTGGATTACAAAATCATAGCGGCGCTCAACAATTATTTTGCACTCGAAATCGACCTGCATACGGGACGCCACCACCAGATCCGCGCACAATTGGCGGCCATCGGCTCACCCATCAAAGGCGATCTCAAGTACGGTTTCGACCGCAGCAATCCCGACGGCGGCATTCACCTTCACGCACGCAAACTGGTGTTCATCCATCCGGTTTCAAAAGAAAACCTTACCATCACCGCGCCTGTTCCGGACGATGCTGTCTGGAACGCCATCTAGATGGAAATCCGTGAAGTTATGGCGATTATTCTATAACAAAATTCCTTTCAGAACGTTATACATTTGGAATACTAAATTCAATTGCCATGAACAAAGTAATCCTTTCCTTCTGTCTGCTGCTGACCGTAGTTTTATCGGCGCAGGAGCATTTTTCCGGAATCAATACCTCGCAACGCACCGGAATTATCAATGCGGGCGTCAATCCCGCCGAGCTCATGAATTTCACTTCAAAATATGATGTCAATATCCTGTCGGTCAGCGTCAAAGGCTCAAACAACAAACTCGGCTTCAGCGACCTGCTCAGCGGCGGTGATTTCAGCGACAGGTTGTTTGAAGGCGAAGGCAATGTCGACCTCCGCCTCGACGGTGAAATCTACGGGCCTTCACTCGCCTACCGGATCAATGACTGGGCTTTTGCCTTTACTACGAAAGCGTATACGAAACTGGATCTTGTGGATGTAGACGCCAATCTTGGGGATGCGTTGACCGAAAGTGCAGTCGATGCGTTTTTTTCGGGTTCTTCTTTTATCAATAACAGTAGCAACCAGAGGATGAACGGTACGAGCTGGGGAGAAATCGGGGTTTCGGTGGCGCATAATTTGTATGAGGACAGCCGGCATAAATTCAATATCGGTGCTTCTTTGAAGCTTTTATTTCCGGGTTCGTATGTCAATTTCGGGGCCGATCAGTTTAATGGAAAAATCACGAATGATTTTGGCCAACTGACTTTAACCGACGCACATGCCAACCTGAACATCGCTTATTCCGGGAACCTTGGTGAAGATTTTACCGAGTTCAGCGACTATGCCAAATCACTTTACGGAAAACCGGATGGCTTTGCGGCAGACATCGGTGTAAATTACCAGTTGAAAGACGATGGCGGCGAGAATTATAAATTGAATGTTGGTGTTTCCGTCAGGAATATCGGCGGGATGACTTTTAAATCCTCGAACAATTCCGATACCAATTACGTGCTGAATGTCCAGGGAACTGACAGTCTCAACCTGAACCAGTTCCAGAATGCAAAAAGCGCCAAGGAAATCGAAGCGTTATTGCTTGCCAGCGGTTTCCTCGACAAGGCCGACAACAGCCGGAAATCATTCAGGGTAAAACTGCCGACCTTATTTTCTGCCTATGCCGACCTGAAAATAATCCCATCTCTTTATGTGACTGCTTTTACGCAGCTTAAAGTCAGGAAAGACGATGAGAACACGCAGATCGCCAGCCAGAATATCTTTTCGCTGACGCCGCGATATACCGTGAAAAATTATGAAGTCTACCTGCCGTTGTCGCAGACCGAATTCTCGGGGTTTGCAACCGGATTGGGCTTTCGGGCCTATGGGTTTTTCGTAGGTTCGGGTTCGATTATCACGGCGCTTATCAACGATTCGAAGCAAGCTGATGCCTATATCGGTTACAGTTTCCGATTTGACTAATTAAATTTGGTCACATTAAGAGATTAAGTTTCGTTAAAGCGAATGTAACTTAATCTCTTAATGGTTTTTTTACGGATTTCTCACTAAATTTGGAATACTAAATCCCAACCATGAACTTCAGGACCGATATCAATTACCGAAAAAAAATGCTCGTCAAATTACTCGATACGGTTGTCGCATCTGAAAATGAGATTATCAAAGCCTTATATGATGATTTTAAGAAACCGGCCTTTGAAGCGATATTGACCGAAACGCACTTCGTAATTTCCGACCTGAAAAGCACCATAAAAAGCCTCAAAAGCTGGGCAAAGCCGAAAGCGGTTTTTCCTTCTTTGCTCAATTTCCCTTCAACCGATAAAATTTACAGCGAACCTTACGGAAGTGTTTTAATCATCGCGCCGTGGAATTATCCGTTCCAATTGGCACTTTGCCCGTTGATCGCTGCGGTCGCTGCCGGAAATTCGGTTACGCTCAAACCTTCCGAACTCACACCAAAAACTTCCGATATCATTGCGGAGATTGTCAGAAAAACATTCGATCCGAACCATGTTGAAGTGTATCTTGGCGGAACGGAAGTCGCTACAAAACTTCTCGCCCGCCGTTGGGATTACATTTTCTTCACCGGAAGCGTCGCCGTAGGAAAAATCGTCGCAAAGGCTGCAGCCGAAAACCTGACGCCCGTTACGCTTGAATTGGGTGGAAAAAATCCGTGCATCATTGATTCGGCTGCAAATCTGGCATTGGCGGCAAAAAGGATCGTATGGGGAAAATTTCTTAATGCGGGGCAGACCTGCATCGCACCCGA
>DATHGE010000160.1:0-10924 GCA_035317805.1 Flavobacterium sp.
CCGAAACCAAAATAATCGGTGTTGTAATCTTTTTTCGGAAGATAGAAATCCCCGCCCAACGCGTGCCAGTCGGCATAATTCAGGGCCAGTTTCGTTCCGTGTTTTCCGCCCAAAGCGCTGCCTTTTTTGAAATTATAGAAAAGGTCGATCTGTCCGCCGATTTCTCCTGCTTTCAAAACCGTATTGTCCGCCAGATTTACGCCCGGCTGTGCCTGATAAACGTAGATATTGGCCAGATTGTAATGCTGTTGCTTGGTCAGGCTCGGAAGGAAGTTCATAATCCGGTCATTGAACTGGTTCTTGTTTGCCGCCCTTTCGGAATAGAAGCTCATGTTTTCCAAACGCCTGAAAGTTCCGTCGATGCCGAATCCTTTTTTGGAATAACCCATGTTAACGAGCAGGGCATTTCCAGGTTTGATAAACGTATTTTTAACTTCTTCCTTTTTCTCCACAACGGCATCTTTCGATTTGTAATCGTATTCCGCCGAAGCGTAATAGCCTTTGTGGGCGAAATTGATCCGGCCGGCGTAAGCATCAGTACGGTCGGCGAAATTCGGATCCGGAATGGTCAGCATTTTCTCGTCGCGCCCAACATAGCTCAATCCGATTGAAAGTTCCGTCGTCTCCATCTTAAAAATGTCGGAAATCCCGAATTCGAAATCGGTTCCGTAGATGTCCGAATCGGTTACGTCAAATCCGGTGCGCTGTCTTCCATAAACGCCTTTCAATGTAAACCATTTGGTCGGCGTAAAGATGATCCTGCCACCGCGCAAGGCATTGTTGATGCCAAGTTGGCGGTCTTCCCATTGGCGCATCAGCAATCCGCTTCCGAATTGTTCGTAGAAATAACCGGCAGTCAAATCGACCGTCTCATTTTTGTATTGGACGAAATAAGTCGCGACATCGGTTTTATTGTACTTTGGATTGTAGTTCAGCAGCGCCTCGTCTTCATAGGATTCGCCCTGGATTCCGGCCGTCCAGCCTTTGTATTTGAGATTGAGGAATAGGTAATTATTCGATCGGATCGGGTGTTTCGGATGTTCCACATTCAAATCCGTGTCATTGAGATACCACTGGGAATTGGATTCAAATCCACCGAAAAAATTCAATTTTTCTTTTTCCTGTGCAGACGCTCCGACTGAAAAAAGAATGCTGAGGCAAAATAGTACTTTCTTCATTACAGCGATTTCAGTTTAGCCAGCAATTCGTTTTCATTCCCCGGAACATAACCATTCTGGATATGCACAATCTGTTGGTTTTTGACCACGATCGTATACGGAATGTTTACAATCGACAAGTATCGCTTGAAGTCCTGGTTTGTGTCCAGAAGCACTTTAAAATCCCAGCCTTTTCCGTTAATCAATGGCTTTACCCTTTTTTGTGTCCTGGAATCATCAGTTGCAATAGCGACGATTTCAAAATTGACGCTTTTTTTCCATTCTTCCTGAACGTCGTTCATCTCGTCAAGTTCCTGAATACAAGGCGTGCACCATGTTGCCCAGAAGGAGAAAATGTATATTTTATCTTTTTCAGCGAACTCTGTTTTTAGCGAAACCGACTTGCCGTCGAGGTTATTCAGGGAAAGGTTTGGAAGTTCTTTTTGGGCAAATAGATTAAATCCGACAAAAAGCAACAACAGCTGTATTTTTTTCATAATTGTGTAGTTTTGAATGCAAAAAAACAAATTATTAAGATTAAAATAAAATTTTTTTTGCTTTATTTGCAGTTATAATTGAATATATTTTTGTTATGAAAGTTTTGAAATATTTCGGTTTATCGTTAGCCCTTTTCACCGCTGTCTCTTGCAGCGATACCAATGCCTTTTATGCAGAGATTCCGGTTAACGATGCCGTAGATGCGCCTCCCGTTTCGGGGCAGTTTAACAAACATGTTTTGCTTGAAGATTACACCGGAACCTGGTGCGGAAACTGTACCCGCGTCGCCTATGGAATCGAACAGGTGCTTGCCGCTACAAACAAAGCGGTTGTCATCGCCATCCATAACGGAGATGACCCTTATCATTTTGCCGGTTTCCAGCCATTAAAAGACCTGATTTCTCCTGACCATGATCTCGAATTGCCACAGGCAAGGCTCAACCGGACGATTACGTGGACCGACCCGGATACGAACACTGTCGACGCCATCAATCTGACCAGCAATAACTGCGGACTCGGATTGGCAATGGAATCGACAGTTGAAAATGGAAATATCAGCCTGGATGTGAATGTCAAATTTGCGCAGAATTTCAGCGGACTCAAACTGGTCGTTTATGTTTTGGAAAACGGCTTGCACTACCACCAGGTTAATTATTCCACTTATTACAATGCTGTACACAACATCCCGAATTTCGAACACAATAATGTACTTCGCGCAACATTGACCAATTTGCTTGGCGATCCTATAAACGGAAGTGATTTTGACCAAACGGTATCCCGGAATTTTACCTTCCCAATGCCTGCCAATGTCGCAGATAGCACCAAAATCAGCTTTGTGGCTTTCGTAACCGACGCGAATAATAATGTAATTAATTCAAGGGCTTCATTGCCAAATACGGATCAGGCATTTGAGGAAAACCCATAAAAAACAGATTCAATGTTTTATAGAAAAGCCGCTTTTTAGAGCGGCTTTTTGCTTCCCGAAATTTCGGATCCTACAAAAACATCCATATCATTTCAAAAGTAATTACCTTTGCATAAAATTATCGCAATGAGCAAAATCAGGATTACCAAACAATTCAGTTTTGAAACCGGCCATGCACTTTACGGATACGACGGCAAATGCAAAAATGTCCATGGGCATAGCTATAAACTGTCAGTGACCGTAATCGGGACTCCGATTGCCGACCGCTCGAATGTGAAATTCGGAATGGTGATCGATTTCTCGGATTTAAAGAAAATCGTCAAGGAAGAAATCGTCGATAACTTTGACCATGCGACCGTCTTTAACGAAACCACGCCGCATGTCGAACTCGCAGATGAGCTCAAAAACCGCGGGCATCATGTGATTTTAGTGAATTACCAGCCGACGAGCGAAAATATGGTGATCGATTTTGCCAAGAAAATTAAGGACCGCCTTCCTGAAAGCATCCAGCTCCATTCACTCAAATTGCAGGAAACCGATACGTCCTTCGCCGAATGGTATGCCAGCGATAATCTGTAATTCCTTACATTAGCCTATGCAATTGTCAAACAATAAGAAAATCTATTTCGCCTCCGACCAGCATTTTGGCGCACCGACAGCCGAACTGAGTTTCCCGCGCGAGCAGAAATTCGTCGCCTGGCTCGACCAGGTTAAAGCCGACGCCGACGCCATTTTCCTATTAGGCGATTTGTTCGATTTCTGGTTTGAGTACAAGACCGTTGTCCCAAAAGGTTTCATACGCGTTTTAGGCAAATTGGCCGAAATCCGCGACTCCGGAATCCCGATTTATTTTTTCGTCGGAAACCATGATTTATGGATGTCGGATTATTTCGAAAAAGAGCTCAACATTCCCGTTTACCACGACAACCAGGAATATACTTTCGGCAACAAGACTTTTCTGATTGGCCACGGCGACGGAAAAGGCCCGGGCGATAAAGGTTATAAAAGAATGAAAAAAGTTTTTACCAATCCGTTCTCAAAATGGCTCTACCGTTGGCTTCATCCCGATATCGGCGTGAGCCTGGCCCAATATTTTTCGGTAAAAAATAAACTGATTTCGGGCGATGAGGATGTGAAATTCCTCGGAGAAGAAAAAGAATGGCTCGTCATGTATGCCAAACGCAAGCTCGAAACCAAACACTACAATTACTTTGTTTTTGGGCACCGCCACCTTCCGATGAAAATCAGCGTGGGCGAAAATTCCGAATACGTCAACCTTGGCGACTGGATCGGCTATTTCACTTATGGCGTCTTTGATGGTGAAAATTTCGAAATCAAAACCTTCGAGGGTTAATTCATCCCAATCCCGAAAATATATTCCTGCAGCGAAATCTTAAACAAAGTCCCTTTCACAAGATCCTTAATCCCGTCGAGTTCTTTCATCGAAACGGCAAGGTCAATCTGTGAAACCGGCGTTTTCAACAGGAATTTATGGCATTGGTTTTTCATCGCACAACTTTCACACGCCTGATTTTCCCTGCAGCTGTCTTCAATCAGAACCATAAAGCGGTGCAATTCCTCCACGGTAAAATAAAATCCGGTTTCCTTAAAAACCAACTGTATTTTTTCTGTAACCGCAATCTGATGCTCTTTCCAAAAGAACGCCATCCCGGTGTCATTCACATAAATTTGCTCAATCTGTTTCATTTTTCCTGCGATTTAAAACAAATATAAGTAATTATTTATATCAATTCTAAATAATAAAACGTTAAAGTTGGGCGTGCCCTTTCAGGTCAGGCTGTCCGCAGTGCGCGGCACTTTGCTTCCATCCTTCACGCACACACCTTAACGAATATCTTTCAATCTCAGTTGCGTCGTCACCGCGCCATTCCATTCATTCTCATCGATACAATAGGCGACGTCAAAAGGCTTTTGGTTTGTGACCAGATCCATTTTTTTCCCAAGCCCGAAACCAATGGCGCCGATCCCGCCCGATTCCTGTTTTACATACAATTTCAAATGCTCATTATCGGAACCAAGTCTTTTGGCAAAACCGGTATCAGTCACATTTTTCGTCATAAAAACCGGCGTCATGTTCTGCGGCCCGAAAGGTTCGAATTGTTTCAACAGACGCGTCAATTTGGGCGTAATGGCATCAAAATTAATTTCTGCATCAATAGCAATTTCAGGCGTGAGTGAATCCGGATGGATGGTTGTGCGCACAATTTCCTCAAACGCATTCTTAAAATCCAGGTATTTTTCGGCCTTCAGAGTCATTCCTGCCGCATACATGTGCCCGCCGAATTGTTCCAGATGTTCTTCACAGGCCAGCAGTGCATTATACACATCGAAATCCTTCACCGAACGCGCCGAAGCCGCATATTTGTCGCCGCTTTTTGTAAACACCAATGTCGGGCGGTAATACGTCTCTATCAGCCGCGAGGCGACAATCCCGATGACGCCTTTGTGCCAGTCTTCCTGAAAAACGACCGTCGTAAAACGTTCCTCTTCGTTATTGTCCAAAATCTGCCTTAAAGCTTCTTTGGTGATCTGTTTGTCGAGATCCTTGCGGTCGGCGTTGTATTTCTCTATTTCCGAAGCAAATTGCTGTGCCTGTTCAAAATTGAATTCGGTCAGCAATTCCACCGCATGGTTGCCGTGCTTAATCCTTCCTGCAGCGTTGATTCGCGGCGCGATGATGAAAACCACATCGGTAATATCAAGCGTTTTCTTTTTAATCTGGTGGATAAGCGCTTTGATTCCGGGTCTCGGACTCGCATTGATGACTTCCAGTCCGAATTTCGCAAGCACCCGGTTTTCCCCGGTCATCGGGACGATATCCGCCGCAATCGCCGTCGCCACCAAATCCAGATAAGGCAGCAAATCCTCAATCGTTTCATTGCGTTTCGAACCCAAAGCCTGAATCAGCTTGAAACCGATGCCGCAGCCGCACAATTCATCATAAGGGTAAGTACAGTCTTCACGTTTCGGGTCGAGAATCGCCACAGCATCGGGTAAAAATTCGCCCGGCCTGTGATGGTCGCAGATGATAAAATCGATGCTTCTGTCTTTCGCGTAAGCGATATGGTCAATCGATTTAATGCCGCAATCCAATGCGATAATCAGCGACATGCCGTTGTCATCGGCATAATCGATTCCTTTGAATGATATTCCGTAACCTTCGTCATAACGATCGGGAATGTATGTCGCAATATTGGGGTAAATCGTTTTGAGGTAAGAAGAAACGAGCGAAACCGCAGTGGTTCCGTCAACGTCATAATCGCCAAAAACAAGGATGTTTTCTCCGTTGGCGATCGCCGATTCGATTCTTTCCACAGCCTTATCCATATCTTTCATCAGATACGGATCGTGCAGATCTTCTAATGTCGGGCGAAAAAATCGCCGGGCTTCGTCATATGTTCCGATGCTGCGTTGCAACAGAAGTTTGGCGGTAATGTCGTCAATGTTTAAAACTTCTGTAAGATGTTTTACTTTTCCCGGATCGGGATTGTGTTTGATTGTCCAGCGCATAGATAAAATTTTGAATGGTGTATATTGAGTGAAAATCTTTTTCAAATTTAATAAAAATTCACACAGAAAATTTCGTTTCTTGTTGGTTTAAAATTCTTCTTATGCAAATTCAGGGACAGGTTGTGGATATTGAAAACCGCCGCATCTTTTCGGGTGAAATTACCGTCGAAAACGGAACCATTATTTCCATCGTCGAAAAAAATCACGCCGTAAAAGATTTTATCCTTCCGGGATTCATCGACGCGCACATCCATATCGAAAGTTCGATGCTCGTGCCTTCCGAATTCGCGAAACTGGCCGTCATCCACGGAACCGTCGCCACGATTTCCGACCCGCATGAAATTGCCAACGTACTCGGGGCCGACGGCGTTTATTATATGATTGAAAATGGGGGAAAAGTACCGTTGAAATTTCATTTTGGCGCGCCATCATGCGTTCCGGCGACTTCGTATGAAACGGCCGGCGCGCTGATCGATTCAGATGGAATCAGGGAATTGATGCAATCGCCCGACATTTATTATCTCGCCGAGATGATGAATTATCCCGGAGTGATTTTCGACGATGCGGAAGTTTTGAAGAAAATCGAATGGGCGAAACATTTCAACAAACCGGTTGACGGCCATGCGCCGGGATTGCGTGGCGAAGATTTGAAAAAATACCTTTCGGCCGGAATCACGACCGACCACGAATGCTTCAGTTACGAAGAGGCAAAAGAGAAATTATCGCTCGGCATGAAAGTCCTCATCCGTGAAGGCAGCGCCGCGAAAAATTTTGAGGCTTTAATCGATTTACTGCCCGAACATTATGACAATATGATGTTCTGCTCTGACGATAAACATCCGGACGATCTGATCGTTGGGCACATCAATTCGCTGTGCCAGCGCGCTGTGGCGAAAGGAATCGACGTTTTCAAAATCCTGCAATCGGCGTGTATCAATCCGGTAAGGCATTACCACATGAATGTTGGATTGCTCAAAGAAAATGATTCGGCAGATTTTATAGTTGTGGCAGATTTGGTCGATTTCAAAGTGCTGCAAACCTACATCGATGGCGAATTGGTTGCAGAAAATGGGAAATCGTTTATAAAAGACATTCCGTTTGAAACGCCGAACAATTTCAATATTTCCGCTAAGGAAATAAGTGATTTTGAAGTGATAAGTTCAACTGCCAAAATCCGTGTCATCGAAGCACTGGAAGGACAATTGATTACGAATGAAATTCATCATAAGCCAAAAATTGAACATGGGAATCTTATTTCTGATATCGACAATGATATTTTAAAAATGGCCGTCGTGAATCGCTACCAAAATGCAAAACCTGCGATTGCTTTCATTAAAAATTTCGGATTGAAGAAAGGTGCCATCGCAAGTTCTGTCGCGCATGACTGCCATAATATTGTCGTTGTCGGGACTTCCGATGATGAAATCTGCAAAGCCGTCAACCTGATTATTGAAAATACCGGCGGGATTTGTGCGGTGAACGGAAACGAAACCAAAATCCTCGGCTTGCCGGTCGCCGGAATAATCTCCGACAAAGATGGCTGGGAAACCGGAAGATTATACCAGGAAATCGATGCGATGGCAAAAAATCTGGGCAGCAACCTTAAAGCGCCTTTTATGACGTTGTCGTTTATGGCTTTGCTTGTGATTCCTGATCTGAAGTTATCGGATAAGGGTTTGTTTAGCGGGAAGGCTTTTCGGTTTGTGGATTTGGAAGTGTAGTTTACCTCGAAGGTCGCAAAGATTTTCGCAAAGTTCACTAAGAAAAAAGCTTTACCATTAAGAAATTAAGTTCCATTAAGTCTTACTTTGTGGACTTTGCGCAACCTTTTTTCTTGTCTTGTGGTAAAATATGCACAAACCTTAATCCCTTAATGGTTTTTCTTTCACAGCAACTTTTCCGCCAACCACAACAACAATTTCTCCCCGCGGAGCGGTTTTTTCAAAATGGCCCAACACTTCCTTTGCGGTTCCGCGAATCGTTTCCTCATGCAATTTCGACAATTCACGCGAAACGGAAACGGGCCGTTCCTCGCCGAAATAAATTCCGAATTCTGCCAGGGTTTTCACGAGCTTATGCGGCGAAACATAAAAAATCATCGTGCGCGTTTCTTCTGCCAAAGCTAAAAATCTGGTCTGCCTTCCTTTTTTGTCGGGAAGAAACCCTTCGAAAACAAACTTGTCATTGGGAAGCCCGCTATTTACCAAAGCCGGTACAAATGCTGTTGCGCCGGGCAAACAATCCACCTCAATCTTATTTTCGACACAGGCACGCGTGAGCAGAAATCCGGGATCAGAAATCGCCGGCGTTCCCGCATCAGAAATCAAAGCGATGGTTTCCCCTGCCTTGAGCCTCGAAATCAGGTTTTCGACAGTTTTGTGTTCGTTGTGCATATGATGACTGTGCATGTGCGTCGAAATCTCGAAATGTTTGAGGAGTTTGCCGCTGGTACGCGTATCTTCGGCGAGGATCAGATCGGCTTCCTTTAAAACGCGGATCGCGCGCAAAGTCATGTCTTCGAGGTTGCCGATTGGCGTTGGGACGATGTATAATTTCGACATAGTATTGCTGTAAAAAAACCACGAACCCACAAATCTAAAATATTAATTCGTGAGTTCGTGGCTTACAATTATTCTTTCGGTTAAGAGAATTTCTTCTCGATGATTTCCATAAAACGCTGTTCGTAATCTTCTTTGCCTTCCCAATTGTTGTAATCGGGTTTCACCATAGTGTCGATGAAGTTTTTGGCTTCGGAAAGCGTATCAAGCGTGATGAGCTGCGACAAAACGCGGTTGTAATCCTCGCTGCTGTTATTGAAAAGATGGCTCATAAAAGCAACCCTGTCGTTGAGTCCGATTGTTATCCCTTTGGAAATACGGTCGTTCAGGTTTTCCGATTTATTGATGGAAATGACGTTGGAATTGTCGACAAAACTTCTCGAAATCGGAATCACATCTGATTTTTCAGCCGTTTTCTGCACTTCGTTTTCAGTGTCCAGGTCTTCGGGTTTTACAAAAACCGGATCTTTATAGCTTTGCCCGAGCAGGTCGTCAAAGGCAATCTGCGCCGGCGTGATTTTGGCTTCCCCGACAGGTTTTGATTCTTCCGCTTTTGGTTCGAATGACAATTCGAAAGCCGGTTTGAAGAAATCGTCCTTGTCTGTTTCTTCCGATTTTGGCGCTTCGGCTATTGGTTCAGGAATATTTTCTGCTTCTGTGGTTTCTTCCGTTGCTTCAGCTTCTGCCATCGTTTCTTCAGGTTGCGTTGCCTGTTCGCTATCACTTGAATCCAATTCCGAAACCGGTTCTTCTTTGGTTTCATCTGCCGGTTTCTCTTCCGCAACTTTTTCTGGTGAATTGCCGCGAATGCCTTTAATCAGGTCGGCGATGGCTTTTCCTGATTTTTCTATTTCTTCGCTGACGCTTGACAGTGCGGTTTTCTTTTCTTCCGCTTTCGCTTCGGTCGGTTCTATTTCTATTGGCTCCGCTGCTTTTGGCGTTTCTGTTTCGCGGGTCGCTGTTTTCGCTTTTGGTTCTTCCTGTTTTGGCTCTTCGGCCGGAATTTCGGTATCGAAAATCACGGCGAGCTTGTCCTCAATTTCCGTATATCCGATGGTTGGCTTTACATCGGCAAAGTTCTCCTCCACAAAACGCAAAACCGATAATTTTTCATATAATTTCTGCGTTTCCTGATGCAGTTGGATAAGGTCAGATTTATTCTTTAACTTTAAAATTCTGTGTGCAATGCTGATGAGTTCGGCTTCCAGCTTCTTTTTCATAACTTTTAGAATTATAGTGAGTAAGGGCGTGTTTCTTTAAAAATGGAGAATTTAATTTTTTATTTAACGGGAGGCGAATCCACCATATTAATAAAATTTTTCTACTTTTGAAACGACGTAAAAATAGAAAATTTTTATCTCGGTTTGCATTCGCTGCAAACAAAATCAACTAATCCTTTTTAAAGGCTGAAAATTACGAAATGTTTCTCGAAAATACAGTAAATCATAAAGAACAATTTGGGTGGATTGAAGTGATCTGCGGTTCGATGTTTTCGGGAAAAACCGAAGAACTGATCCGGCGCCTCAAACGCGCGCAGTTCGCCAAACAGAAAGTCGAAATTTTCAAACCCGCGATCGATACGCGCTACCATGACGAAATGGTCGTGTCGCACGATTCCAATGAAATCCGCTCCACGCCTGTTCCCGCTGCCGCCAATATTGCGATTTTGGCGCAAGGCTGCGATGTAGTCGGAATTGACGAAGCGCAGTTTTTTGACGATGAGATTGTAAAGATCTGCAACGATCTGGCCAATTCCGGAATCCGGGTAATCGTTGCCGGACTCGATATGGACTTCAAAGGAAACCCGTTCGGGCCGATGCCGGCATTGATGGCGACCGCTGAATATGTGACGAAAGTGCACGCGGTTTGTACCAGGACCGGAAACCTTGCCAATTACAGTTTCCGAAAGGCCGATAACGACAATCTCGTGCTGCTCGGCGAGACCGAAGAATACGAGCCTTTGAGCCGTGCGGCTTATTTCAATGCAATCTGGACACAGTCGGCGCAGGAAATCGAAGTCAAAAATCAGGGCAAAGCCGAACTGGGCGGAGCCAAATCAAAAAAACCACAGGACTAACTTTGAGTCTGACCCTAAAAAATATCATCCCCGTCATTCAGGCCAAATGGTTTGGAGAGTCAGATGCGATGCCGATAGACCACATCTCCATCGACAGCCGCTCGCTGCAAAATGGCGCCAATACGTTGTTTTTCGCTTTAAGCGGACCCAATAACGACGCACACAATTATATTGAGGA
>DATHGE010000161.1:0-2538 GCA_035317805.1 Flavobacterium sp.
CAGTCGGTTCACTTTCGGATGCTGTTTCTTCAATTCATTGGCCACTTTACTCGAACCGATTAAGGTGAGCACATTAATTTTCCCGGATTGCATCAATCCCGGAATAATATCGCTTCCGCGGCCATAAATTACATTGATAACGCCCGGAGGGAAACTTTCCTGAAAGGCTTCCTGCAGCGGATAATGAAGTAATGTCCCGAATTTTGGAGGTTTGAATAAAATGGTATTTCCCATAATCAATGCGGGAATAAGCGTCGTAAAGGTTTCATTTAAAGGATAATTGAAAGGCCCCATGCACAGCACAACTCCCAACGGAGAACGGCGAATCTGGGCGGCAATGCCTTCTGCAATCTCAAATTTTGACGAATCGCGGTCGAGATTTTTGAGCGAATCGATCGTCGCATAGATGTATTCGACGGTGCGGTCGAATTCTTTCACCGAATCGGCATAAGATTTCCCGATTTCCCACATGATCAGTTTTACCACGATGTCTTTCACGGCAATCATTTTTCGTGTGAAATGCTCAACGTGGCTGATCCTTTCGGAAACGCTCATCGTTGGCCACTCGCCTCTTCCGTCATTGTATGCCGAAACTGCAGCCTGCAGCGATTCCTGAGCCTCTTTTTCGGTGCTTACCGGATAGCTGCCTATTAGTTTTGGATTCAGTCCGGCTGCCGTCTTCAGGTAAATCGGCGAATAGACTTCATGCACGGCGCCTTCCCATTTTTTCATGACGCCATTGCTCAGGTATTCGCGTTGGTGCACTTCATCGATGCGGAATGCGGTCGGTATGGCGTTTTCTTCAATAAAAAGATTGTTGAGTTTTTCTGCAAATCCATTATTATCCATAGTAGTTGTGTTTAGAAAATTACCAGAAGTATTTACGTAAATATAGCAATTATACCGATGGCAACATACATGGGAATTGTATAAATCTAATGTTAAATATTGTAAAAACTGAGAAAGCAAGTCATTTATATTTACTGCTCATTTAAAAACCAACGGTCATGGAAACAATCGATTATACCGACCAAAAACAATGGAATCCAGCGTTTTTCAATTTTCAGGGGCGCGACTGCGTTGCAAAATCGGTGATGAAAAGCATGGGATTTATTGAAAACTATAACGCGGAAGAAAAGGACGATTCCATTGTCCAAAATGAAGAAATGACAGCAGATCCGGACGGATTATTCAATTAGATTTCTTCTCTTCCTTTTCATCAAAACTGAAATTGCGCAATTGCGGCGCACGAAAAAAAGTATAGGCCACTACGCCCAAAGTAATGCAGCCGCCGGTAACGACCGCTTTTACGGTTCCGAGCCAATGCGCCATGAGTCCACTTTCAAAATCCCCGAGCTCATTCGACGAACTCACAAACATCGTATTTACGGCCGAAACGCGCCCGCGCATGTCATCAGGCGTCATCAGTTGCAGGATCGTACTGCGGATTACGACGCTTACGGCATCGAACATCCCTGAAAGCAGCAGCATCGCAAACGAAAGATAGAAATTGGTAGAGATCCCGAATACGATTATCGACAACGCAAAACCGGTAACGCAGACAAACAATTTCCGTCCCGGGTAGGTTTTCAAGGGCAGGAACGCGAGCAATCCCAAAGTCAGCAAGGCGCCAATTCCCGGTGCCGAACGCAGCATCCCAAAACCCATTTCATTCACGTGCAGGATTTCCTTTTGGTATACCGGAAGCAAAGCTACGGCGCCGCCAAACAATACCGAAAACATATCGAGGCATAAGGCAGAAAGCAATGCCGGGGTTTTCCAGACGAATTTTAATCCTTCGGTGACACTTTGCATTACCGGTTCCTTGACTTTTTTGAGTATCGGCTTGACCGCGATTGAAAACAGCGGCCAAAGCAAAAAGACTTCGAGAAATAATATGGAGAAAAGACTGTATGTAATTCCGAACCACGCAATAAAAAACCCGGCCGCCAACGGGCCGATTACTGCGCCGCCCTGCCATGCCATACTGCTCCAGCTGGTGGCATTGGCGTAATGCTCGCGCGGGACGACCATTCCGAACAGGGCAAACATAGACGGACTGTAAAAGGAACGCAATATTCCGCCAAGGAAAACAAAAAAATAGATTAAATGCACCAGGTCGTAGGCTTCAAAATGCGCCGAAGCCGCGGGTAATGCCAGTGAGGAAAGCCCAAGGCCGACGATGATATAGCCAATGAGGCAGAACATGATCATCTTGCGTTTTTCGTTATGGTCGACGACATGGCCTGAAAAGAACGAACAGCCGATAGCGGGAATAACCTCGGCGAGTCCGACCAAACCCAGCGACAGCTTATCATTAGTGATGTGATACACCCAATAATAAATAATCGTCGATTGCATGTTGAGCGCAAATATGAGTCCGAGACGCAGCGAAAGATAACGCTGGAACTCTTTAATCTTAAGCGATGGATTTTTTATGAAAAACCTTTTGGGCGTTGGTGTTTCGGGATTTTCTGTCTCCATAATTCTGAAGTTGGCTTTTAGGTAAATACAATTTAAAGGAAAAATCCCAGTGGT
>DATHGE010000162.1:0-4050 GCA_035317805.1 Flavobacterium sp.
GGTCCGTCGCAGCAATCCGGCCCACCGAATTTTACGGTGTCCAATCCGACCGTGCGCAGCTGCAACAGCAATTTGTTAAAGGTCGTGTCGTTTACTGTTCCGGTAAAATAACCGACGGCTGACGCATCCGGGCTCGCATCGCGTTTGTGAAAGGCGGTTTCCGAATGCAGGCGGATTTTCTTATCGGCGCTGATTTCCATATGATACGTCGGGCATCTGCCAAAGCAGGCCGAAGTATGGTAGGTGAGCTTTTCAAATTTAAAATCATGTGTAGATTTGCAGGAGAGCACCATACAAACCACCAGCGATAAAAGCAGTATTTTTTTCATAACGTTATTTTAGATTATCGGATCACATCGGTGTCTATCGGCACATAGCCCAAATGCCTGCTCAGCGAAAGGATCTGCCCTTTGTGGTGGAACTCGTGGGTAATGGCATGGGTGAATAATTCGAGTGGCGTCGAATCGAAGGCCTTTTCACGGATAGCAACCGCTATAGGCTGCAGGTGATTTCCGGAATATCTGATGCCAAATTCCGCAACAAGCGAATCGACCGATGCAAATAAGGTTCGCGCCGCCGCGATATTCGCCACCGACTGATAAGTGGTGAAAACCAAATCTTTCCGCAATGCCTGTTTGCCAATCCAGAATTCGTATGTATTGGCGTTGTGCACCAAAAGGTTCCTGATGCTTCCGCTGCCGAAATTACTCTTTTCCGTAATAAAATCGGCTGCAGCAATCGTGTCGCAATAATCCAGCAGCACTTTCCGCGAGGACCTGATGAGTTCGTATTGGGAAGTAAAATCCATTCGTTTTTTTAAAGCACCAATTTAAGGCTTATTTCCGGCGTTTGAAATATTTTTAACGATATGCAGTTATAAAGGAAAACCCCATATATGAAAAATGGCTTACTCCTGATGCTGTTCTCCTTTTTCTGCTGCAACAGCGCGACCACACCCATGCCGGAGAAGGATTACTCGAACAAGCATCTTGAAGCGTTGGCCTTTTGCAAAAAGCAGGGTTTCAATGAAGATTATTATTTCCTGATCGACCTGAGTATCCATTCCGGGAAGAACCGGTTTTTTGTTTATGACTTCAACCAGAAAAAGATCACAGGCAAAAACCTGGTTACACATGGCAGCTGCGATGTAATTGAAAATCACGAGGATAAATGGGAAAAGGCCAGGTTCAATAATGCCGACAACAGCCATTGCTCTGCCATAGGGAAGTATAGGATCGGAAAGCGCGATTACAGCAGTTGGGGAATTAAAGTGAAATATTGGCTGCACGGGCTCGACGCTTCCAACAAAAATGCCGAACAAAGGGTCGTGGTGCTGCATTCCTGGTCAGCGGTTTCAGATACCGAAGTGTATCCCGATTATAGTCCGCTTAGCTGGGGCTGCCCGGCCGTTTCAGATGATTTTATGCGGATTTTAGATGCGAAGCTCCAGGCTTCAAAAAAACCGGTGCTGTTGTGGATTGTGGAATAGTGTTGCATTGTGAAACAGAATCTTATTTTCCGTGATGATTATTACTGTTTTGATACACTCTGATACACTCTTCATACACTATCCATACTGTATCTATACACTATCTATACAGTATCCATACACTATCTATACATCATTGATGCACCAGATACTACTTTGATATTCTTCTGAACACTTCTGTAGATTAACTATAGACATCGGGGTTAGCTATGTAAAATAGCGTTTTAATTTCCAGGTCGCCAAAGAACGTTTTCAAAATACTTTAGGTTCGCAAAGCCCGCTTACCCAAAGATAATTTTTTTTGCAACATCCAGACAATTTTTAGGCAATAATTTCAAAAAGCAAAGGTGAAGAGGCGCAATTTACCGGAAAATTTTCTTGTTTGTACGGGCACTTTCAGTTAGCTACCGTTGTTCGTGGGCGGTGCCGCTTGGGATTTTGCCGGTTCCGTTGGTAGCGCCGTTAGCGCCGGTCTTGTCTGCTGCGCTGCCCGACATTTTGTTGGAAGAACAGGAGAGAAAAAGGCAGGTTGCCAAGGCCATGAGGCAGATTCTGAGTTGCATTGTCGTTTTCATAATATCAGATTTTTTAATCCTATAAATATACAGCCAATTGAAAGCCTGTCGATTATAGGTTTACGCGCCTTTATTATAAGATTACAACGCTGGTTTATTGGTGTTTGTTGTAAATAATGTCTCGTATAAAGCATAAAATAAAAAAGGATAATACGGCATAACTGGCGCACTATCCTTTTTGGGAGTAATGGATTACGGCTTATAAATCCCTGTCAGCATCTAAGTTGCTGTCATCGTCTTCTGTGGCTTCCCGGTCGTAATCGTTTGTAGCATCGTCAGTGGCATCGTAACTTCTTCCCAGGTTTCCAGAAGAGCCGCTGTTCCCGGATGCTTCAGAGCGTGAGCCCGTATTGCGGTCCTGATCCTGCCATTCACGGGATTCGCCTGAGCTTGAGCTCATGTTGCGGTCATTATTTTGTGATTCACCAGAATGTGAATTCATATTCCGGTCATTGTTTTGCGATTCGTCAGAGCGTGAATTCATGTTGCGGTCTTCATTTTGGTAATCCCGGTTTCCCTGACCCTGATTGCCGTTGTTGTTTGTTGCCATTTTCTTGTTGTTTATTAAAAATTAGTGTTCGTTACTTTTTAGCTGAGGATGATTTTGAATCTTTCCCGGTGCTTTTGGCGGTGGTTTTTTTGCTCTCTGTTTGAGAAGTTGATTTTCCGCCCATTTTACTGTCTTTTGAATTTGTCGATTTCATAATTAAATATTTTAAAAAGTTAATAATGACAAAGTTGGAGGACAATTTGTTAAAGCGAATTACAGGTTTTTGGTTTGAAATTTCAAGATTTCGATGTGATAAAAATCAGCGTTGAATTGACTGATAATGAATAAATAAAGCTTGCAATCGAATGATGTAATTTTCAAAAGTAATTCTGTAAAATGAAGTAGCAGAAAAATGAAAAATTTGTAAAACGAAAAAGAATCAATTTCACTTTTAAACAACGTAATTATGAAAACAACGACCACAACAAAAAGCAGAACAACCACAGCAAAGAAAACCACTATGGCAAAAGGTACCGTAAAAGCAAAATCGACCGCCGCAGAAGGACTCAGAGAATTGTTTGTAGACAGTTTGAAGGACATCTACTGGGCAGAAAAAGCGCTCACCAAAGCTTTGCCTAAAATGGCAAAAAATGCCACCTCGGAAGAACTGACAACAGCATTGCAGGATCATCTGAAGGTTACCGAAGGACATGTAACAAGACTGGAACAAGTCTTTGAATCCATCGGCGAAAAAGCAGTAGCTAAAAAATGCGATGCCATGGATGGATTGATCAAAGAAGGCGAAGGAATTATGGAAGAAACCGAACTCGGCGTGGTCCGCGATGCCGGAATCATTGCCGCTTCGCAAAAAATCGAACATTATGAAATTGCGACTTACGGAACTTTATGCGCCTTTGCCAATACGCTTGGTGAAAGCGAAGCCAAGGAAATCCTTGCCATGACATTGGCAGAAGAAAAAGATGCGGATGCGACTTTATCAGAAATTGCGACCACATCTATTAACCTCGGGGCTGCGGATGAAGATAATTCTTAAAGGATGTTGCCATGAGAATCTGTCAAAAATTACTGCTGTTTTCATTTGCACGCCGGGGCAAAATACCAGCGATGCCGGGACGCAGCAGTCTCATAATTCGGGGAATTCGGATATGGAAGATGAGCGCGCCCCAAGCGATGTAGATACGATTACCAGTCCGGGAAGCAATTCAGAGAACTTGAAAACCGGCACCGAATCGACTACCGGAACGACCGATTCCAATATAAAAGGCAGGGAACAACCCATGCAGATGAGTTAGTTATGTTGGTTATGTGCGAAAGCCTTCTTCTACCCAATGATGAAGGCTCTCTTTCTTAATGGCAGCCGTATAAATCTGCATTAAAAAAGCCTGTCTTTTCGGACAGGCTTTTTTTGAATAACCGACAAAGAAGAATTAAGGATTTCTCCTTTTATCAACATTTGATATCGTGTCTTTTGTTGT
>DATHGE010000163.1:0-11248 GCA_035317805.1 Flavobacterium sp.
AGCCCGAATTCGCCCAGTTGGGAAAGGGAAGTGCGTTGTGGATTTTTATCTTCTATCATTTTTTTGAATTGCAGAGAAACTGAGAAATGGAGTTCCTGAGTGAGCTGCAAAGTTACAAAGTTGCGGGGGTTAAATCGTAAAAATTATCGTATCTTGAAGTTCAAAAGCACAGCCGATGAAAACTTTCGATATCCTGACACTTACCGTGAATCCGTCACTCGACAAAAGCACTGTCTTTAAAGGCCTGGTTCCCGAACAGAAAATACGCTGCGAAAGCCCGGTCTTTGATGCCGGCGGCGGCGGAATCAACGCGTCTAAAGCCATTGCGCGGCTTGGCGGGGAATCGCTGTGTGTATTTACTGCAGGCGGCGCGACGGGCAAGCAGCTTATGGAACTGGTGGCGCGGGAGCAGATTATAAGTAAAGTTATTTCCGTTGAATCGGAAACCCGCGAAAATCTCATTGCGCTCGACGCCAACACTAATGCCCAGTATAGGTTTGGGTTTCCCGGCGGAGCGTTATCTTTAGAAGAACAGCAGGCAATTGTAGCAACCGTGGGCGGACTCCAATCAAAATTTCTCGTTTTGAGCGGCAGCCTTAATGAAGGGCTTCCGTTTGATTTTTACCAGAAAATTGCGAAGCTGGCGAAAGACCAGGGCTCCAAATTGATTGTAGACACTTCGGGGGATGCGTTGCGTGCGGTGCTTGAAACGGGAGTATACCTGGCTAAGCCGAATATTGGTGAATTGGCCAAACTGGTTGGTTCGGAAAGTCTTCATGCCGATGAAGCCGACGAGGCTGCGCATACACTGATTGAAAAAGGGCATGCCGAGATTGTCGTAGTGTCGCTCGGTCCGCAGGGTGCGGTGCTGGTCAGTAAAAACGAGACGCATTTTGTCCCGGCGCCCAATGTAGCCAAAAAAAGTACGGTTGGTGCCGGAGACAGTATGGTTGGCGGAATGGTCTGGGCATTGTCTCAGCATAAGCCGTTAAAAGAAGTGGTGCAATGGGGCGTTGCGTGCGGCTCGGCGGCTACGATGAATGAAGGGACGCAGCTGTTTAAGGCTGAAGATGCGAGGAAACTTTTTGGGTGGCTGCAGAAGATTGCCACGTAGCGCTCGCAATGATATGAAAAGAAAAAATAGTTTGAAAAAAGTAAAATCTGCTGACATACTGTTGTCATTCTCCCTAATTAATTTTGCCCTATAACAATTAAAGCAACAATTATGGAAACTACAGCAACAGCCCAGGTTATTACCCCTGAGCATTTATTGAAACACTGGCAAGGCCACAGAAACCTGACCCGTCGCATTGTCGATGCCTTTCCCGAAAAGGATTTCTTCGAATTTTCTATCGGCGGTATGCGTACGGCAGCACAGCTTATGACTGAACTTCTGGCCATCGGCGCACCCGGAACCAAGGCCATCGCCAACCGTGACGACAGCACCTATACCGAAAATACGCAGACGCTCACCACCAAAGCGGAATACCTGCAATTGTGGGACGAAGCCACCGAAGAAATCAACCATTACTGGAACCTGATCGAACTTGAAGATTTTGGTCGGATGTTTAAGCTGTTCGGGCAGTATGAAAACTACAACATCTCAAATATCTTTTACTTTATCGATAACGAAATCCACCACCGCGGACAGATGTATGTTTATCTCAGGGCGTTGGGTGTTGCGCCACCGGCATTTTATGAAAGGTAAAAGCAATTGATAATTAAAGAAAAACCCTGACAACAATTAAGTGGTCAGGGTTTTATGTTTTTTCTGTATCAAAAAGTCCCAGGTGCTCAGCCACTGCTTTTCTCAGGTACTTTCTAATCGTTCAGTTTCAGGACCGCCATAAAAGCTTCCTGCGGAATTTCCACATTACCTACCTGGCGCATTCTTTTCTTTCCTTTTTTCTGTTTTTCGAGCAGTTTACGTTTCCGTGAAATATCGCCGCCGTAACATTTGGCGGTTACGTCTTTACGCAAGGCCTTGATGGTTTCGCGCGCGATGACCTTCGCACCGATGGCCGCCTGGATCGGAATGTCAAACTGTTGTCTCGGAATCAGCTCACGCAGTTTCTCGGTCATTTTTTTTCCGATATTATACGCATTGTCGGCATGGATCAACGCCGATAAGGCATCTACAATTGTAGCATTCAAAAGGATATCCACTTTAACTAAGTTGGAAGTGCGCATCCCGATTGGGGAATAATCAAACGACGCATATCCCTTAGAAACCGTTTTGAGGCGGTCGTAAAAATCGAATACGATCTCAGCCAATGGCATGTCAAAAGTCAATTCGACCCTTTCCGTCGTGAGATAGGTCTGGTTGGTTATCAACCCGCGTTTTTCGATACATAAGGACATCACGTTTCCAACAAAATCTGCTTTCGTAATGATGGTCGCTTTGATGTAAGGTTCTTCTACACGGTCCATTCGCGATGGCTCCGGAAGGTCGGAAGGATTATTTACAATGATTGGCGTTTCGGGATCTTTTTTAGAATAGGCAAAATACGAAACGTTGGGAACCGTCGTGATTACCGTCATATCGAATTCGCGCTCGAGCCTTTCCTGGATGATTTCCATGTGCAGCATTCCGAGGAATCCGCATCGGAAACCAAATCCCAAAGCCGCCGAGCTTTCGGGCACAAAAACCAAAGAAGCGTCGTTAAGCTGCAGCTTTTCCATCGAGTTGCGCAGTTCTTCATAATCTTCGGTATCTACCGGATAAATTCCCGCAAATACCATAGGCTTCACATCTTCGAAACCCGTAATCATATTGGTGGTTGGCGTTTTGGCATCAGTGAGCGTATCGCCAACCTTAACCTCTTTCGCTTCCTTAATCCCTGAAATCAGATATCCTACGTCGCCAGCGGAAATCACGTTTTTCGGAACCTGATTGAGCTTTAACGTCCCAATCTCATCTGCAAAATATTCGTTGCCTGTAGCCATGAACTTGATTTTCTGGCCTTTTTTGATCTGGCCGTTCTTCACACGAAAGATTACCTCGATACCACGGAACGGGTTGTATACCGAATCAAAAATCAAAGCCTGTAAAGGTTCGTCTATCACGCCGCTCGGTGGCGGTATTTTCTCGATGATTGCAGCCAGGATGTTCTCTACGCCAAAGCCGGTTTTCCCCGACGCGTGGATGATATCCTCAAGCTTGCAGCCCAACAGATCAATAATATCGTCGCTCACTTCCTCTGGATTTGCGCTCGGTAAATCCACTTTGTTCAAAACCGGAATAATCTCGAGGTCATTTTCCAAAGCCAGATAGAGGTTTGAAATCGTCTGTGCCTGGATGCTCTGCGCTGCGTCTACAATCAGCAAAGCGCCTTCGCAGGCCGCAATGGAACGCGAAACCTCGTAAGAGAAGTCGACGTGTCCGGGCGTATCGATGAGGTTCAGGATATAATCCTCGCCCTTGTATTTGTATTCCATCTGTATCGCGTGGCTCTTGATGGTAATCCCGCGCTCGCGCTCGAGATCCATATTATCGAGCAGCTGCGCCTTTTCCTCACGTGCGGTAACGGTTTGGGTAGCGCCCAGCAATCGGTCGGCCAGCGTGCTTTTTCCGTGGTCAATATGTGCGATAATGCAAAAATTCCTGATGTGTTTCATGTTCTTTTTCTATGTCATTGCGAGCGCAGCGTGGCAGTCTCATTATCATTTGGGCGTGTCCCTGCGGGTCGGGCTTTTCGCAGTGCACGGCACTTGGCTTCAATCCCTCACGCGCAACCGCTTCGCTACAGGCCGCAAATATAATCCAAAGTTAATCAGCTTCAAAGGAGTTAGTGGATTAAAGGAATAAAACTCGCAAAAAAGCAATTTGTAATTATGGGAATAATATATTTGTATCCAAAACGTAACAGAACAAATAAATGAAAAAATTACTTTTGATTGGATTATTGCTTGTCATCGCGGGCTGTGGCATTAAAACCCATATCGACTCGAATAAATCGCCTGACTTTTCTGAAAAAATCACCAAACTGTACATTTTGGTAAAACAATCAGACAGTTCAAAACCGTTTCTGTACCCATTCGTCACAAATTTCGAAACCGAACTGACCGCAAAAGGAATTGCCTTTGAGGAATATTACATGGATCCGCTATCTTTAGAAAGTGAAGAAGACATCCAGAAGAAAATCCAGGATTACGGTCCGAATACCGTAATGATCATTAGCCAATCAGAATCACGCATTACACACAGTTCACACACCAACAGTGGTTTTGGTAGCGGCTTTAACAACGGTTATGGCGGTTTTGGCGGCTCGAGCTCGGGAAGGACAATTTCGGGCGGGACATTCGACATCAAAATTTTTAAGCCGGCAGGCAAAAATCCGGTCTGGAGGGCAAACTTAAGTGCCGACACGCCAAGCGGCATTAAGAAGGCGGTAAAGAAGGCCAACGAGATATTTATAGAAAAGCTTATCTCAGATAAATTAATCGATGGACCGGCGCTTAACCAAAGCAAATAAAAACATCTTTGAAAAAGATTTAAAGAATACAATTCATATATTTGTTTCAATCAACATTAAATACCTGACTAAATGAAAAAAATAGTATTAGTGGCGCTATTATTCGCTTCCCCAATGATTAAAGCACAAGACATGGATGTGATGAAAGGTGATTTCGGTTTTTTGAACGGACAGAAAGAAATTAATGTCGAGTTCGATTACAGCAAATTAAAATTACTTAAAGACGACAAGACCGAGACACAATACATTGAGGATCGTTCTGCCGAGCTTAACAAAAAAGACAAAAGCAACGGTGAGGTCTGGAAAAAGAAATGGTCCGACGCAAAAGAAGGCATCTGGCAGCCAAAGTTTCTCGAGTTGGTTAATGTTGTTTTAAACAAAGAAAAAAAAGATTTGTCTTTTCAGGAAGGCTTGGTGAGCGCCAAATATACTCTGATTGTAGAAGCAGTCTGGATTAACCCGGGATACGATGTGTACGTCTCAAAACAAGCCGCAAAAGTTTCAACAAATCTAAAGTTCGTCGAGACAGCAAATAAATCTAAGGTGCTACTCGAGATCCAAAGTGAAAATGCGCCTGGAGACCAGTGGGGCAATCAGTTCAGCAATGAAACAAGAATTGGCGAAGGATTTGCCAAGACAGGAAAATCGTTAGGTAAGCTGCTTTTAAAAAATGCATTCAAAAAATAAGCATAGATTTCTTTAAAAAGTTCAAGACCCGGCGCAATTGCCGGGTTTTTTTATGTGTTTTCCGCGCAAAAGTTAAAATGAGAGAAATATTACAAATTTATTTTTTTATGAAATTTTTAACAATTATGTTTGCCCTCAAAACCAAACAAAACAATATGAAAAAATTAGCCTGCCTAGTTGTATTACTGCTGCTTTCGGCAAATAATTACGCGCAAAAAAAACTATCATCCGATTATTCCTATTCGGTAAGCCAACCGTATAAGACATTCGATGCGAGTAATAAATATTACCTGTCGAAAGGCAATGAGGCAATTGCTGTCAAAATTAAAGGTGCCGATGTGATGATCCAGAAGTTTGATATCACAAAGCCAGCCATGGTCAAAGAGAAATTACAGGAGAATGCGCTTGCGAAAAATGTCGGGCTTGAAGATGTACTCAAAATCGATGACCGTTTTTACATCCTCTACAATTCGTGGGATGGCGATAAGGATACCGAACAATTGTTTTCACAGGAAATTGATTTCGACAAAGGCGAGATTACCGGACAGCCGGTTTTGTTGCTTACCGTAAAAGGACATATCGTAAAAGGAGCGCCTAAACAATCTGCACCTTCAGGTTTTGGAGGCTTTGGAGCTTTTGGAGCCGCATTTGGCGCGAGCAACAAGTTTGATTTCTATACTTCGTTTGACAAGAAAACGCTGCTCGCAAAATACCGCAGGAAACCTGAAGTTAAAAATGACAAGAAAAGCTTTGACATTATCGGACTGGCTACTTTCGATGCGGGACTTACTAAGGTAACTGCTAAGGAATACACGATGCCATATACCGAAAGAAGGATGGACAACCTTGACTATCAGGTAGACAACAGGGGAAATATGTACATGCTTAACAAGATTTATCATGATGATAGTGGTGACGACAAAAAGAAAAAGAAGGATACAATTGCTAATTATCATATCGAACTATTCACGATCAGGAAAGGCAATGACAAGATGAAGATTACCAATGTTGAGAACGGCAACAAATTCATCACCAACCTGGCCATATTTGATTCGCCTAATTCCGATTATGTGATGGCGGGTGGATTTTACAGCAATGGAAAAGGTAAGAACGCGTTGGTGAACAGCGACGGGCTCATTACTTTCAAAATAAAGGATGATGGTACTATTTTCGACAACTTCACTTATGATATTCCGTTAGAGACCATCAATGCGTATGAAAAAAATAAAACCAAGCGTCGCAACGAACGTAAGGAAGAAAAAGGCGAAGGCGCTAAAATGACCAACCTCAGGATGAGTACATTAAGCGTTGGGCCCGATGGCAGCATGTTGCTGGTAGGTGAGCAAACCTGGATTGAAGTGCGGACATATACGTCATCTTCGGGTACCAGAACTAAAATTTACTACCATTATGATGATTTACTAGCCGCAAAACTTACTTCATCAGGTGAATTGGCGTGGATGAATAAAATTCCGAAAAGACAAGTTGGCGATGATCAGCCGGGCGGTTTGTCATACAAATTTTATCGAAGTGGCGATAACATATTCCTTGTTTATATGGACAACGTGAAGAACATAGACTTGCCACTCGATAAGGATGCCGCAGAACACCGCGATGGATCCGGAGGTTATATTACCGCGGCCCGCATCTCAACAAACGATGGCGTGCTAACAAGAGGCTCGATCCTGAATTCCAGGGAAGTTGAAGATTTCAAGCTAAAACAATTCTCTAAAGACCGCGTACTTGGCATAGATGACAATACCTTCGTTTTTGAAGCCTATAAAAAAGGTAAGGAAGACGTCCTGGTCAAAGTGATTCTTAAATAGTATTCAAACAAGGCTGTCAGATTGGGCAGCCTTTTTTATTTTTGTTTATTGAACCGCATGCTATATGAAAAAATAAAAAACCCCGGTTAAATACCAGGGTTTTCTGCTTTTTGCTCTTCCTCCATTTTGATGAGGTGTGCCATGTTTTTGATGAGGTTGTCGTGTTTCTTGACAAACGGATTGGTTTCGTCCCAGACATAGCCGGCGAGTACCGCGCAGATTTTGCGTTTCACATCCGGATTTTCGGGCTGGTGGAAAAACAGTGTCTGCAGGTTTCCGGTGTACCATTCTTTTACATAAGTGGTAAAAACCCCGATCCCGCGGCGCATGTATCCGGTGAATTCTTCTTCCCAGTCGACTTTAATGCCCTGGGATTCCTTGATATACAGTTTGGCGGCCAGCATTCCCGATTCGGTCGCAAAGGCCACGCCTGAAGAGAATACGGGATCTAAAAATTCAGAGCTGTTTCCGGTCAGTGCAAAGCCGTCGCCGTACATCTGTTTTACCGAACGCGAGTAATTCTCGAGTTTTACGGGTTCGAACAAAAAGTCGACCCCGGCAAAGCGCTTGATATAATAGTCGGATAATTTGATCGCATTGTTCAAAGCCTCGCGGTTGTCCTTATTTTCGGAAAGCGAATTGATGAAAGGAGTAGGGCCAACAACGCCCAGGCTCGTATTGCCATTCGAAAACGGGATTACCCACAGCCAGACTTCAGTTTCTAAAATGTCGAATGAAATCATCGTTCCTTCTTCGCCTTCGGGACGGTTGATGTCTTTTACGTGTGTGAAAATGGAAGAGTGCGGGTCGAGTTTCGAGGGCGTATCCAAATCCAAAAGCCTTGGCAAAACCCTGCCGTAACCGCTGGAATCGATGATGAACTTCGCGTGTATTTCTTTTAAATTCCCGTCTTTATCTTTAACTGTTGTTGTGGAGTTTTTTCCGTCGAACGTCAGCGAAAGTACTTCCGATTCGAATTCGAGGTCAATTCCCTTGCGCACCACCTCTTTCGCCATGGTATTGTCGAAATCGGCTCTTGGCACTTGCCAGGTCCAGTCCCAGCCTTTGCCGTATTTGTTGCTGAAATCGAAAATGCAGATCTCTTCGCCACGGATAAAACGGGCACCGAGTTTCTTCTCAAAATTCATCGCATCCAATGATTCAAATAATCCGGCCTCGGCAAAATGGTCCATCACGCGTGGAATAAGGCTTTCGCCGACAACCAACCTCGGAAATTTTGTTTTCTCGACCACTTTTACCTTCACACCATTGTTGTGAAGATGTGATGCCGAAACACATCCCGAAGGGCCTGCACCGATCACTAAAACATCCACAAACTCCTTTAACATATTTTTATAATTTTATAGATTATTATATTACATTTGCCGTCTCAAATTAACTACATTTATTTTGATTAAAAAA
This sequence comes from Flavobacterium sp., assembly GCA_035317805.1. GTDB lineage: Bacteria > Bacteroidota > Bacteroidia > Flavobacteriales > Flavobacteriaceae > Flavobacterium. Next base: position 8,411 of record DATHGE010000163.1, read on the forward strand.
AACTAATTTAGTTAATTCAAAAGGGATTAATGAATACGACAAAAAGGGATTGATGAATACGATTAAGGAATATTTAAGTTTAGCGGAATTTGAGTCTGTCATATTTGGCAACCACAAAATAGAAATAAGTGAGGCAGTCCTCAGAAGGGTAAAAAGAAGTTTCAATTTTTTAAATGAATTTTCGCGCAACAAGGTTATTTATGGTGTTAATACGGGATTTGGGCCAATGGCGCAATATCGTATCAAAGATGAAGACCGCATCCAGTTGCAATACAACCTGATCCGCAGCCATTCTTCAGGAACCGGCAAACCAATTGACCCGATTTGTGTTAAGGCGGCAATCCTCGCGAGACTTAATACGTTGTCTTTGGGTTATTCAGGCGTTCATCCGTCGCTAATCCACCTGATGAAAGAACTGATCAACCGCGATATTACCCCTTTGATTTTCGAACACGGCGGCGTAGGAGCCAGCGGCGATCTTGTACAATTGGCGCATTTGGCGTTGGTTTTAATAGGTGAAGGCGAAGTGTTTTATAAAGGCGAAAGAAAATCTACCGCCGAAGTTTTCCAAATCGAAAATCTCGAACCGATTAATGTTGAAATCCGCGAAGGCCTTGCGCTGATGAACGGAACTTCGGTCATGACCGGAATTGGGGTAGTCAATGTTCACAATGCCAATAAATTGCTCGACTGGTCGTTAAAGATCTCTTGTGCAATCAATGAAATCGTACAAGCCTATGACGACCATTTGTCTGCCGAACTCAACAATACCAAACTCCACAAAGGACAGCAGCAGGTTGCTGAAAGGATGCGTACCAATCTTTCCGACAGTACACTGATCCGCAAACGCGAAGACCATTTATACTCAGGTGAAAACACCGAAGATATTTTTAAGGAAAAAGTGCAGGAATATTACTCCTTGCGCTGCGTGCCGCAAATATTGGGTCCGGTTCTCGAGACCATCGACAGTGTGGCCGCGATTTTGGAAAATGAATTCAATTCGGCTAACGATAACCCAATCATCGATGTCGAAAACCGTCACGTGTACCACGGCGGAAATTTCCACGGCGATTACATTTCTTTGGAAATGGACAAACTCAAAATCGTTATTACGAAACTGACGATGCTCGCTGAAAGACAATTAAATTACCTGTTGAATTCCAAAATCAACGAAATCCTGCCTCCATTTGTAAATCTCGGAACCTTAGGCTTTAATTTCGGAATGCAGGGCGTACAGTTTACGGCGACTTCCACCACGGCAGAAAGTCAGATGCTCTCGAACCCGATGTATGTGCACAGTATCCCGAACAACAACGACAACCAGGATATTGTGAGCATGGGAACGAACTCGGCAGTGATCGCCTCTAAGGTCATTGAAAATGCATTTGAAGTGCTTGCGATTGAAATGATCACCATTGTACAGGCAATTGATTATCTGGGCCAGAAAGACCAAGTTTCATCGGTGACCAGAAAAATGTATGATGATGTGAGACAGATCATTCCGCAATTTAAGGAAGACCAGGTGATGTATCCATTTGTACAGAAAGTCAAAGACCATTTGATAAATAATTAGTACTTTAGCAATAATCACAATTTAAATCACGAAATCATGAAAAAAACACTCTTTTTTTTGTTAGTAATGGCAGTGCAGTTTGTTGGCGCACAGGAATTGGCTTTGGTCAGGAAAGACGGAAAATTCGGCTACATCACAAAAACCGGCGAATTTGCAATCCAACCCAAATTTAAAACGGCTAAAAATTTCTCTGATGGCCTTGCCGCCGCAGAAGACAATGGGAAATGGGGCTTCATCAATCCGAAAGGCGATTGGGCAATCCCGGCGACATTTGACGAAACGAAATATTTCGACAGCGGCATCTGTGTAGTATCGAAAGACAAAAAATGGTTTTATATCAACAAAAAAGGAGAAACCGTAACCGGTCCGAATACGGAGAAAGTATATGATTTCGAAGATGGCCTGGCGTATATCAAACAAGGTGAGAAAGTCGGGATGATCAATCCAAAGATGGCGACCGTTATCGAACCGAAATACGACGCGATCAAATCGTTCCAGAACGGTTATGCGCGCGTGAAGAACAACGACCGTTGGGGAATCATCGACAAGACGGGGAAAGTGATTATCGAGCCGACTTACGAAGATATCGGCGATTATAACAAAGGCGTGGCCTGGGCAAAAAACGGGACGGCATTCGGACTTGTCATTGCGGGGAAATTCAAATCGCTTGACGGCGTAGATAAAATCTGGGATTTCGAAACTTCAGACCTGACTTATGCCAAGAAAAGCGATAAGGTTGGATTCATCGATACCAAAGGAAACTGGATAATTGAACCGAAATTCGACAAGGCAAAAGCATTTAATAAAGGCTTGGCGCCTGTGGCTATCGGGAAAAAATGGGGCTTCATTAACCCAAAAGGGGATTTGGTGATCCAGCCAACATACAACGATGCCGAAATTTTCAGCAACGACGGATTGGCACCGGTAAAGGATAAAGACTGGGGATTCGTTAATGAAAGCGGGAAACTCGTGATCCCAACGCAATACGGTATTTCTGCGGGCGGACTCTTATCCATCTTTAAAAGTGATGAAAAAGGCTTCATCAATGGCTTGGCCCGTGTGAAGAATGACAAAAAATGGGGTTTTCTCAAAACCGACGGTTCCGTTTTAGGCAACCAATGGTTTGAGAATGCAGAGAATTTCCAGAAATAAAATACAAATTTTAGACGCGATATATGAAATGTGCATTGGTAACAGGAGGTTCGAGAGGAATTGGAAGCGCAATATGCCAGAAGCTAGCCGCCGAAACAGATTATCATATCTTA
>DATHGE010000164.1:0-6190 GCA_035317805.1 Flavobacterium sp.
CCTGATGTTTCCGTTGCTGTTTCCAACACCCGCGATACAGTTTGAGCCGATATCGGCACAATTGGAATACACAAAAACACCTGTGTTGGAAGCGCCGAGCGGATTCATCTCAATGCTGATCAGTCCCGTTGTTGTAGCCGGAACGGTATAAGAATAAACCACGTCGTCTCCGTCAAGGAAATTTCCGGTGGTTCCGCAACCGGTTGCTCCCGGCGAATTAAAATCAATATTGTTTCCTTGCTGGAATGTATCGCCTACATCAAAATACGGAAGCGGCGTAACCACGATCGGTCCGTCGCAGGTAGAACCCAAAGGCGCCGTGGTAAAATTGAACGGCCCCGTCTGTTCGCTTGTCGTGAGTGAACAAACCGCGGTAATGTAATATTGGTATTGCGTGTCCGGAGTCAAGCCTATTATTGGGTAAGAGTTCGGAACGGCAGGTGGATTTGAATTGTTTGCGATATTTTGGATGATGGTTCCGGTTCCCGGTACAAATCCTGAAAGCCCCCATTCCAAAGTAAAGTTTGGCGCAGTCGAAACCCATGTTGCCGTGGTACTGGTCACTGTGGTATTTTCGACCAAAAGCGTAGTAGGATCGGCGCAACGCTCTAAGATCTGAACATCGTCGATAAGCCACCTGTCACCACTGGTTGCCGCAGCAGGTTGGGTGAATACTTTAACGAATGCAAAATAGCGGTTGCCCGTAAATGCGAAGTTGATGATTTTTTCTTCATAATCGAGCTGGTCGTCTGTTAGCACGCTCAGCTCTGTTTCGGTATATTCCTGAAGTATGGTAAATGCCGCCAGATTCGATTGATCCGGATCACTTGAAACCCTGACCTGGTATTTGGTTCCCAAATCTCCCGAAAGGGTCTGTCTGGTAAAGAACCGCAGTTGCCTGTTGGCCGGAACGTTTATCTGTGGCGTAATCAGCCATTCTTCGGCCAGAACACCGGGACCTGTATTCTCCCTGTTGATGAATGCCGCCTTGTCTCCCTGATGTGCGGGGAAAGCTGCCGGATTGACTTCCCAATTCGGAAGTCCGTTTGTCCGGTTGTCCCGAACAAGCCAGTTTCCTGAACCCGGTAATGTCCAGACCCCCGCACCGTCTGGTGTTGCAGGAGCTCCTTCAAAATTTTCACTGAGCTGCGAATAGCCCAGTAAAGACATGAATGACATTAAGATGAGTAAAATAATTTTTTTCATAAATGAAAATTTTAGTTGGTTGATTATAGTTTTGCATTTTTGCCTCGCTAATTTAACAAAAATTATCAAACATTTATGATATTTTTAAAAGTGAAGTGTTAAATATAAACTTTGTTGAATTTTCCTCAGATGTTTGTCATATTTCTTAGCTTTGCACCATAGATTTTTATATGCTAGAAAAAGAAAACATCAAATTTGAAAGGACCATAATCGTCGGGATCGTGACCCAAAAGCAAGATGAGGAGAAATTAACCGAATATCTTGACGAGCTCGAATTCCTGACTTTCACTGCCGGCGGAGAAGTGGTCAAGCGATTTTTCCAGAAGATGGAACGCCCCAATCCGAAAACTTTTCTGGGTACGGGAAAAATGGAAGAAATCAACCTGTATGTGAAAGAACATGCGATTTCCACCGTTATATTTGACGATGAACTATCGCCTTCCCAACAAAAAAATATTACCAAAATCCTCGATTGCAAAGTGCTCGACCGCACCAACCTGATTTTGGACATTTTTGCCCAAAGGGCTGAAACTTCCTACGCCAGAACACAGGTCGAATTGGCGCAATGCCAATATTTGCTGCCGAGGCTTTCCGGAATGTGGACGCACCTTGAACGCCAGAAAGGTGGAATCGGGATGCGCGGACCGGGGGAAACAGAGATTGAGACCGACCGCCGTATTGTCCGCGACCGCATCGCCTTACTCAAAGAGAAAATAAAAGTCATCGACAAGCAGATGTCGGTGCAAAGGGGCAATCGCGGCGCCATGGTGCGTGTGGCTTTGGTCGGATATACGAATGTCGGGAAATCCACTTTGATGAACGTCATCAGCAAAAGCGATGTCTTTGTAGAAAATAAATTGTTTGCGACCCTCGACACGACAGTCCGGAAAGTCGTCATCAAAAACCTGCCGTTCCTGCTTTCGGATACGGTTGGATTTATACGCAAGCTGCCTACGCAACTGGTCGATTCATTTAAAAGTACGCTTGACGAAGTGCGCGAAGCCGATCTTCTGCTGCATGTTGTTGACATTTCGCATCCTGATTTTGAAGACCATATCGAATCGGTCAACCAAACCTTACTCGAGATCAAAAGCAACGACAAGCCGACCATCATGGTTTTCAATAAAATAGACGCCTACAAGCACCTGACGATTGACGAAGACGACCTGATTACCGAAAAAACCAAAAGACATTATACGCTGGAAGAATGGAAAGCGACCTGGATGGCAGATGTCGGTTCGGAAAATGCGCTGTTCATTTCAGCCCTGAATAAGGAGAATTTTGAGGCATTCCGCGAACGCGTTTATGAAGCCGTACGCCAAATCCACATCACGCGTTTTCCATATAACAAGTTTTTATATCCGGATTATAAAGATGCGGTTGAAAAAGAGGAAAAATAAAAAAAGCCCTTCATTATCTGAAGGGCTTTTTATTTGTTCTTTAGTTGCTGAACGTATAATTCACGGCCAGTCCGAAGACCTGCCTTACCTGGAATCCGCGGAAGGCATTGTCGTCATAAATGGTCTGGAACGATAAATTGGTCGACAGCAGCTTGTTGATTTTCATCACAATATTCAACTGGTAATCCATGTCTACATTTTGCGGATCTTCCAGATAATTGGAATACAGGCTCAGGATATTTTCAAAAGTCACATTCGTCATCACTGCAAATTTGTAATAGCCCGAAGCGTAAAAACCCAATTCATAACGGGTGCTTTTTCCGGGATCGACACCAAAATAAGTGCCATCGACATATAGCGGGTCGGAAGTGTAAAAATCATCAACAAAGGTGATTTTTGAAGTTAACGGAGCAAGGTTAAATTTAAGGTTGTCGTCCTTTTTCCATTGCATACCCGGACCGAAAGTGAGATAGCCCGGAGAAAATATATTGGTGTTTTCGGTACGGATTTCTGCGTTGTTCACGTCAGTCCCGTAAACGAATCCTTTGGTGAATTGTGTCTTGAAATTAAGAAAAAACGAATACGACCAATAGCCGAATGCTTTTTTTCCAACGAGGGAATTGAATTCAAAACGGTCGTCGGTTTTCTTCTCGAACGCCGAATTGTTGGTTTTAACCAAACCGTAAGATGCGATTAATTTGCTGTCCCACGACCAATCCGATTTGGCATAATTTAAATCGTAATTGGCATTGACCGTTCCCGAAATGTTATTCTCGCCGCCGGCAACCCAATTGCTAAAACTCGACTGATTCAGCAGTAATCCAAAAACCCCTTTGGTTTTCCACGCTTTGATCGTATCTGTCGGAACAACGGCCGCATCCTGTGCTTTGGCCATATATATTCCCAAAATAAGCATTGATAAAACTGTGATTTTTTTCATAATTATCCGAGGTTAGGAGTTGTTAACGTAAATTTATGAAATACCCTGAAATAACCAACAAAAGCGCACATTATTTCCTACATTTTTGCTTTTTTATAGAGCGGAACTGCCGAGCACGCCTCGCCATACATGATACTTTTGGCAAACGGCTGTAGTTTTTGTGCCGCCAAAACATAGGCGCTCATCGGCACCGGTTTCTTTGAACATCCTTTGATGATTACGGGTTTGTCCAGGTAAGCGGTGTAATCAAGCGTTGGTAAAATTTCCTGGTAGAGTGCAGTATCGAGATCTTCGATGGTCCCGTTGATAATTTTTTTGGCGAAAGGCGCCAAATGCAGCGTCACCAGCACAAAAGCCCAAGCCGGAATAATCGCATCGGTACTGCAGTTGATGGCAACATATTGGCCGTTATATTGCGTCCAGTCGTGGTTTTTGAGATATTCCCGGAAATCCTTTTCCCGCAACAGGAAGCCTTCCTGCAGCCATTGCGAAATGTCGATCTGCGCGCGATTTCCTTTCGGATAATAATCTTCAAGGTCGAATACTTCGAGTGCGCTGTTGGCGACACGGTTGATGATTTCTTCTTCTTCCATAACTGAAAAAATTACAGCATTCCGAGCTCGAGTTTTGCCTCTTCGCTCATCAAATCCTTGCTCCATGGCGGATCGAAAGTGATTTCGACTTCGGCATCTTTGACATTTTCAATCGCTTTGACTTTCTCTTCCACTTCGCGCGGCAGGCTTTCCGCAACGGGACAGTTTGGCGAGGTTAGTGTCATCAGGATTTTGACTTCATAGTCGGTGTTGACCATAACGTCGTAGATTAATCCGAGTTCGTATATATCAACCGGGATTTCCGGATCGTAAATGGTTTTGAGTTTTTTTACGATTTCCTCGCCCAATTGGGTCGTGTCTATTTCTTGTTCCATAATTTTTTATTGTTGCGACTGAAAGGCCAATGCATACATCTTAATCTGCTTCACCATCGAAACCAATCCGTTGGCGCGCGTTGGCGATAGATGTTCCTTCAATCCGATCTTGTCTATAAAATTCGTGTTTGCCTCTAAAATATCCGATGCTTTCTGGTTCGAAAACGTGCGGATTAAGATGGCGATAATCCCTTTGGTCAAAATGGCGTCGCTGTCGGCGGTAAATATCACCTTGCTGTCTTTCACTTCACCGTGAAGCCACACTTTCGACTGGCAGCCTTTGATAATGTTGGCTTCGGTCTTGTATTTCTCGTCAATCATCGGAAGCGTTTTCCCCAGATCGATCACGTATTGGTAACGTTCGTCCCAATTTTCGTCGTCGAACATCGAAAACTCATCGACGATTTCGTCCTGTATTTCGGTTATCTTCATCATTCTTCTTTTACCAATGCCAGCATCTTATTGACCAGGCCTTCTATTTCAGCCGGCGGGACGCCATGGTCAAATCCGTTTGTTTCGTAGGTTTTCCCCTTGTAGGTGATTTTCAGATTTCCGATGGCGGCACCGTCGTAAAAACGTTTTTCTGTTGGTCCTTTGAGGTTTTGCAAATCCTCAAGATTCACTTCCTGGAATTCTGAAATCAGCGCTTTCCACGCCGCATCAGAAATCTTCTCCGCCTTGGGATTGTCTTTGCCATTCCGGTCTTTCGACACGGTAACGGTTTGCTTCTGGATCGTTATCCTTTGGAAATACCCGCGCGTGTTGGCCGTGTATTCGATCACCGCGGTATCAATATCCTGCTTTTGCCCGTTGTCGCAGCCTTTCCCAAGGAAAATCGTTAAAAATAGTAATGACAGTATTTTCATATTTTGTTTTGTTGGCCACGGATTCACAAATTAATTTCAGAAAAAAATTCGCGAATTTGTGGCGATAAATATTTTTATGACAACATCGTTTTTGCTTTTCGCACCGCTTCGACCATCGCATCGATTTCTGCTTTCGTATTGTAAAAAGAGAAGGAGGCGCGCACCGTTCCCGGAATACCAAAATGATTCATGACCGGTTGGGCGCAATGGTGGCCGGTTCTCACGGCGATTCCCATTTTATCGAGGATGGCCCCGATGTCATACGGATGGATGCCCTCAATATTAAACGAAATTACGGAAGTTTTCTGTTTGGACGTGCCGTAAATTTTCAAACCTTCGATTTCAAGCAATTTTTGCGTACCGTATTCGAGCAGTTCCTTTTCCTGTCTCTGGATATTGTCAAAACCGACCGCGTTCAGATAATCGATTGCGGTTCCGAGCACGATTCCGCCCGCGATATTCGGCGTTCCGGCTTCAAATTTATGCGGCAGATCGGCGTAAGTCGTTTTTTCGAAAGTCACTTCCTTAATCATTTCGCCTCCGCCTTGGTAGGGTGGCAATTTGTTGAGCCAGGTTTCTTTCCCGTACAAAATTCCGGTTCCCGTCGGGCCGCAGATTTTATGCCCCGAAAAAGCGTAAAAATCACAATCAAGTTCCTCGACATCGGGCTTTAAATGCGGGGCAGCCTGTGCGCCATCGATGAAAACCGCCGCGCCGAATCCGTGTGCCTTGTCAATCATATATTTGATCGGATTGACCGTCCCGAGCGCATTGGAAATGTGGTTTACGGTGACGATTTTGGTTTTATCCGAAAGCAATTTATCGTATTCCGACATAATCAGTTCGCCGT
>DATHGE010000165.1:0-3552 GCA_035317805.1 Flavobacterium sp.
TCCTGCTTACCGTCCCAACATTTGCCCAAAAATTAAAACCCGGTTTCGACAAAACAGAATATACCGAACTGCTGAAAGCATTCTCCCGCTGGGGCGATAGTGTTTTCTATAAAGGCATTCCCGAAAGTAAAATTTACAAGACAAAATACCGCTCGCCCGAAATGGGTTTGTTAAACCAATGGGAAATGTATGAAGCCAAAGGGCATTCGGTTATTTGTATCCGCGGAACAACCAAAGAACAAGTGAGCTGGCTCGCCAATTTCTATAGCGCGATGGTTCCGGCCCAAGGCCAATTGCAATTGGACGACCAAACGATTTTCAATTATCATTTTGCCGACAATCCGGCGGCGCGGGTGCATGTGGGCTGGACCGTTTCGGCGAGTTTCCTGCTGATTGATATTTTGCCGAAAGTAAAAGAGCAATATGCCAAAGGCGTCAGGGATTTTATTATTTTCGGGCACAGCCAGGGTGCGGCCATCAGTTATTTTATAACGGCGCAGTTGAAATATTACCAGAAAACCGGCGAATTGCCAGCCGACATCCAATTCAAGACCTATTGCAGCGCCGCGCCAAAACCCGGCAATTTATATTTTGCTTATGATTATGAAGCTTCAACGCAGATCGGTTGGTCATATAGTGTCGTAAATGCCGCCGATTGGGTGCCGGAAGTGCCGGTTACCGTACAAACGCTCAACGATTTTGTCACAACAAACCCGTTTAAGGACGCCGATAAGAAATTCAGGAAAATGCCATTCCCGCAAAGCACGCTGATGAAGTTCATGCACTCGCAGCTCACCAAACACAACCGAAAGGCGGTAAAGCGTTACCAGTTTTTCCTGGGCAAAATGGTGGCGAAGATGGTCAACAAAAGACTGCCGGACCTCAAAGAACCCAAATATTCCGATTGCAATTATTATGTGCGCACCGGAAACATGATTATCCTGCAGCCCGACGCCGAATATTACAAGGAATTTCCTGATAATGACGAAACTTTATTCGTGCATCACAATTTACTGCCTTATCTGAGGTTGGCGGAAAAACTCAAAGATTAGAATTTGCTTTCGAGGATGCTTTGCATTTCCTGCTGAACCAGAATCGCTTCTGCCCTTGCCTTTTCGGCGAAATCTGTTCCGTTGGAAGCGTAAATGATCGCGCGTGAGGAATTGACCAGCAATCCTACATTTTCATTCATTCCGTATTGGCAGACTTCGGAAAGGCTTCCGCCCTGCGCGCCGATTCCGGGAACGAGCAGGAAACTGTTTGGGACGATTTTGCGGACTTCGGTGAAATATTCCGCTTTGGTCGCACCGACAACATACATGAGGTTTTGGGAATTCTTCCAGCTTTTGGACGTTTCGAGTACGTGTTTGTACAATTCCTTTCCGTCAATCATCTGCGTCTGGAAATCAAAAGCGCCTTCGTTTGAAGTCAACGCGAGCATGATCGCATGCTTGTTTTCGAAAGCGAGGAACGGCTCTACCGAATCTTTCCCCATATAAGGCGCGACGGTCACCGAATCACAGTTTAAATCTTCCAGGAAAGCCTTGGCATACATGAACGATGTGTTTCCGATATCGCCGCGTTTGGCATCGGCAATGGTGAAGATTTCGGGATGGTTTTCGTTGATGTAATTGATGGTTTTCTGCAGCGATTGCCAGCCTTTGATACCGTAGGCTTCATAGAATGCGATATTGGGTTTGTAGGAAACGGCCAGATCATGCGTGGCGTCGATGATGGCTTTGTTGAATTCGAAAATCGGGTCTTCGGTTTCGAGGAGGTGTTTTGGAATTTTATTCAGATCGACGTCGAGGCCAATGCAGAGGAATGATTTCTTGGTTTTGATTTGGGTGATGAGTTGTTGTGTTGTCATGGTGCAAAAATAGTTTTTTAGGAGCTATTTCCCGCTTTTCGTTTCAATCTTTTGCGTTCGTTCCTCATGCAAAAGGATTTTCACTACAATCCGGGCTAGTTTCGTTTTCGGATTATTTCAAATGTATTGAAAATTCAGATGCCGATTGCCAGTGACGTTTTCGCTGCCGCGAGGGCCTTCTTTTGTCTGGCAACAAAAGAAGCAAAAATGCCTGCGCTGATCGCTCGGCGACCTGCTAGTTCTCGATGGCGAAATCAAAAGAACTCGCCTGCGGCTCAGACAGCTTTTGATTTTTGCGCCATCTTCAAACAGCAGGTGCCCGCCTGCGCAATCAAAGCGCGGCCTCACGAAAAACGTTTCTGTAAAACTGAACGCGAATTTCCCGCTTTGGACGTCCAAAGGAAAAACGATTTTCAATTATCATGATACGTTCTTGGAAGGATTTTCGGCGCTTAGTAAGAAGCCGAAAATAAAATTAAATACTTCTTTGAGCGAAGCGAGGCATCAAATAACAAACGTAAAAACAACGAAGGTTTGAGCGGCAGCGTACCTGGAGTTGAGCCTGCAAGGCGAACGGCTTGGTACGCGAAGCGAAAACCGAGGTAGTTTTTGAGTTTGGAATTTGCAAGCCTTGAATTTTTGTTACTTTTGTTTCAAGACAAAAGTAAAACTAGCCCTGATAGCAACGGAAATCCTTTTATGCAGCGCAGCGAAATAAAAGATTGCAGTGAATAGCGGGATTAGCTTCAAATAAAAAAGCCACACTTTTCAGCATGGCTTCTTGATTCTTATTTCTTTCGTCTATTTTCTTAAAAAACTTCGCTGGCTTCTTTCAATTTCTCCATGTTGTTGACCAATTGCAATTCGTCGACAATTTTCTGGATATCGCCATTCATGATATTTCCGAGGTCGTATAATGTCAGCCCGACGCGGTGATCGGTGACGCGACCCTGAGAATAATTGTAGGTACGGATTTTGGCCGAACGGTCGCCTGAACTTACCTGGGAGGTCCGTTTGGATGCGTCTTCCTCTTGCTTTTTAGCCAATTCCTGGTCGTACAAACGCGAACGCAAAACGGTTAGCGCCTTGTCTTTATTTTTGTGCTGCGATTTCTGGTCCTGGCATTGCGCCACAAGTCCGGTTGGAATGTGCGTGAGGCGAACCGCTGATTTTGTCGTATTTACCGATTGTCCTCCAGGCCCTGAGGAACAGAAGAAATCAACCCTTACGTCATTCATATCGATCTGCACGTCGAATTCCTCAGCTTCGGGCAAAACCATTACCGTCGCAGCGGAAGTGTGCACGCGGCCCTGGGTTTCCGTTTGCGGAACGCGTTGCACGCGGTGTACGCCGGCTTCGAATTTCAGGGTTCCGTAAACATCTTCGCCAGTCACTTCAAAAATGACTTCCTTGAATCCGCCTGAGGTTCCTTCGTTCATATCGACGACGGAAGTTCTCCAACCGCGGTTTTCGCAATATTTGGTATACATCCGGAAAAGATCCCCGGCGAAAATAGAAGCTTCGTCGCCACCGGTTCCGGCACGCAGTTCGATCATGACGTTTTTGGCGTCTTCGGCGTCTTTCGGGATCAGCATGAATTTGATTTCTTCTTCGAGAACCGGCAATCTTTCCTTGGCTTCTTCGAGCTGCATTTTGGCCATATCGACCATTTCGGCGTCGCT
>DATHGE010000166.1:0-2094 GCA_035317805.1 Flavobacterium sp.
TAGTACGCCATAAGATAAGGCATCGAAAACGCCTCTCTTTACAGCGCTTTGCAGGTTGAAATTGGCCTGCGCCACCTCTTCGGTCATCCGGTGCGAATTGACGGTATATTTAATCATATTCGGGAAAAACTCCGGCGAAATGAAGGTATACGAGATGAACTGCGCGACGATGCTCAAAACCGCAACGAAGACCGCGAGGAAAATCCCACTGATAAATCCCTGCTGCCACGACATGTTTCCGTTAAAGTATTTTTGCTTCTTTTCCCGCAACATTAAGACGTAAATCGCAATGGCCGGAATGGCGAACAGTGCAGAGAACATTACCTGCTGATGGATTCGGATATCATGAAACCCCGCCATTTTTTCGATCACCGTCCAGACAATGGAAGCGATCATAAACACAACAGCCCACTTGATTTCGATTTTAAATTGCTTCATTTTTATGTCCGGATTTTTCAATCCAAATTTAAAACGTTTATTTTAATACTTGCCCATAAGCGTATAAAAAATCATTCGAATTGTTACTTTTGTAAAAACTAAAACAGCATGAATATCCTATTTCAAACCTGGCCGTGGTATATTTCCGGCTTTTTGATCGCAATGGTGATGCTTTGCCTGAATTATTTCGGGAAAGTGTTCGGAATGTCTTCCAACCTGCGAACGATGTGCACCATTGCCGGAGCCGATAAATTTTCAGATTTCTTCAAATTCGACTGGAAAGCGCAAAGATGGAATCTTGCCGTGCTTGCCGGTGCGATGCTCGGCGGATTTGTTGCGGTGCATTATATGAGCGATCCGTCAAACGTAGCGATCAATCCGAAGACCATTGAACAATTGGCTGCCATGGGAATCGACGCCCCAAATGGAAAACTCGCGCCCCAGGCCCTTTTCGGGAATGCAATATTCGAATCTCCAAAAATGATCCTGATATTGATTATCGGCGGAATCCTGATCGGATTTGGTTCGCGTTATGCGGGCGGCTGCACGTCGGGCCATGCGATTGCCGGAATGAGCAACCTGCAGGTTCCGTCGCTAAAGGCGGTGATCGGTTTTTTTGTTGGCGGACTCATTATGGCGCATTTTATCTTACCCCTGATTTTTTAAAATATGAAAGCACTTAAATATATTTTAGTCGGATTTGTTTTCGGGATCGTACTCACAAAATCGGAAGCGGTTTCGTGGTACCGGATTTACGAAATGTTCCAATTCCAATCGTTTCACATGTACGGCATCATTATGACGGCTGTTGCGGTTGGTATCATCGGCATACAATTCATCAAAAGAAACCACCTCAAAAGCCTCAAAGGCGAACCGATAATCATCGCTGATAAAGAGCCGGGTTCTTTCCGTTACTGGATCGGCGGATTGTTTTTTGGGCTGGGCTGGGCACTCGTTGGCGCTTGTCCCGGACCGATTTTCATATTGATCGGCGCTGGCTTCTGGAGCGTAACACTGATATTGGCCGGCGCCTTACTTGGCACGTTTCTTTACGGAATGCTCAAAGACAAACTACGCCATTGATGTAACATATTCATTTTATTGTGTAAGAAATTGCTCTCTGTTTCCGTGTAATATTGTAATAACTTAAAACACGGAAACATTATGAAAACCAAAAGCATTTTATTATTATCAGCCTTAACGCTTGGACTCGGACTCTTAACGGGTTGTAACAAAGACGATGACAAATACGAATTGCCACCGGCAACGTTACTCGGAAAATGGTACTACTCTAAAGTTGGAACAAATGTTGGCGGTGCGGAAGTTCTTGCAAACTATGACGGAAACGAAGCGGGATGTACCAAAGATTACATCGAACTCACCGACAACAACGTATTTGCAGATATCGATTTCGATTCTACTGATGCGCCTTGTGAAGCGATCAGCCGCGTTGGAACATGGGCCTCGACAGGAAACACTGTCGTAGTGGATTATGGGGATGATGTGATAACCGGAACAATCCTGAACCTTTCTTACACAGAATTGAAAGTGCAGGACAACGATTCAGGTCAGATTGTCGTTTATACGAGAGAATAAGTTTCTGATGAAACAAATGAGAGTCCCGGTACGTTCGTATCGGGATTTTTTTTGTCATAC
>DATHGE010000167.1:0-3020 GCA_035317805.1 Flavobacterium sp.
GACAATATCGCCATTTTTCTTATGGATCCGGTAAACGGAATGGATTGGCTTCCCGTTGTGTATCGCTTCCTCGTCTTCGGCTATCGTACGTTCCCGGTCTTCTGCATGCAGCAGGTCTATAAACGACAATTTGTTCTCAAGAAAGTCCGATTTCGGGTAACCGGTCAGTTTTTCAATCTCATCATTGAGGTAAATTTTGGTCCAGCGCTCGTCATATTTCGACAGGTAAACCGTTCCCGGAATATTGTTGGCGAGCAACCGGAACTTTTCCTCGCTTTCATAGATCGCCTTTTCATTGTTGATGCGTTCGATCGACGCGGCGAAATTTCCTGCCAGAGCCTGCAGGATTTTGATTTCGTCTTCAGACCAATTGCGTTCTTTTTCACAATCGTCGAGCCCGATAAAGCCGGTGAATTCGTCCTTGATGAAAATCGGTAAGATTAAAATCGACTTGATTTCGTTGGCGGTCAGCACTTCCTTAAAAAAGGTTTCGCCCAATTTTCGCGTAAATGAGGTAAAAGGCTTCCTGTCTTTGACTTTCTCGACAACCTCAAACAATTTATCGTGCGAAAATGACTGCAATGGCGTGATCTGTAAAATGAGATTGTCCTTTCCCCATTTGTATTTCTGGCGGATCAGGTTCGTTTCGGGATCATTCTCGTAGTAATAGAGATGGTCGGCGTTGGTAACTTCGCCAATAATCGGAAAAGTTTCTTTAAAAATGTCCACCTGGACTTTACTGTTGAGGAATTTATCGGTGCACAGCGCCATCGCCGAAAGCAAGTCGCTCTTATAAGCCAGCGTATTTTCGGCGTCGAGCCTCATCTGTGATTCGATGGCAATAACGATCAGGTCGGAAATCGAACGCGCAAACGTAATGTCCTCATTATCCCATTCCTTGATCTTTTCGGTCGCTTCGAAACAAAGCGTGCCTTTGAGTTCACCGTTGATGAAAACCGGCGTGTCGATCACAGAAAAGATGTCGTTTTTCGGGATATAATCATTGCACAATTCCTTTGTCATCGGATTGGAATACACATCCGAGGCTACGATCTGCACTTCACTTTCAATGGTCGAGAAATAACCCGGATAGTTGTTTTTGCTGAGCACGAAACCTTTCTCGAATTTGTCCTTGTGTCTTTCGTAAAGGTTTTTACAGTGAATCCTGTCGGGGAAATAATTCCAATAACTTGCACGGTTCACATCGAGCGTCTTGGTGGTAATTTCGAGGATGTTCTTGAGGATGCTGTCGAGATTTTCCTGGCTCGAATAGCTCTTTGCGGTAAAACTTTTTAAGGTTTCGTTGTATTTCTGTGTCTTTTCCTGTCTTTTGATGCGTTCATTTTCAATCGTCTTGAGCAGCGTAATATCTCTTGCGATGGCAGAAAAACCAATTATTTCGCCGGAGTTGTCTTTCCTCGAATTCACTTTCTGTGAGAGCCACATCTCTTCGCCATTTTTTTTGATGGCAGGAAATTCGACCGTTTTATGGTTGGTGTTGTTGAAATCGATATTGGTAAAAAACGCGGTCACCACTTCCACATAATCCCCGCGGATGAAAATAGAGAAGTGTTTGTGGAGCATCTCTTTCGGGGAATAGCCAAGTGTCTTTTCGGCAAATTCATTGATAAAGGTAAGCTGGCCGCGAATATTTGTCTCAAAAATGACATCATTCGCCGATTGCACGAGGTTTTTGTACTGGTCCTGCATCAGGATCTGGCCCGTAATATCCTGCCCGATGCCAATCACCAGATCCTCATTATACATCTTGTCTTTCCACTGGATGTATTTGTATTCGCCGTTTTTGCATTTGAGTTTGCGGATGTACAGCCGTTCATCGACATAATTGTCGTGGTAGGTTTCACCGATAAATTCGGGGTCTTCGGTGATTTTCCAAAACCCAAATCCCATCGCCTGTTCGGGCGTGTAACCCAAAATGGAAGTGATGGTTTCACTGCAAAAGGTGACTTCGCCTTTCTTATTTGTCGCAATGGTGAGCGAATTGCCCTTGTTGACGATCTCATTTGTAAAAAGGAACTTATCGAAATCCTTATTGTATTTCGAATTCTTATTCAGGGTGATGAACAGCAGCACAAGTGCAACCACGAGGAGCGCAATCAGGAACAGCAGCTTCAGGTCGAAGATGGTAACGTCGGCTGCGAGGAAATTCCGGGGATATGAAAGCGGTGCGCCATACATTTGAGGCATTGCAATCAGGAAAAGGAAAAAAGGCAAAAATATTTTGGTGCGTGAAAGCATTTAATTTACTTGAATTGAGATTTTATAAAAATATAAAATTAACATTCATAGTAAATTTTTTTGGAAGAAATTATTGAAAAAATTAACAACCGCTTTCATTCTTCTTAAAAAATCAAGCTTTCTACAGCCATCTGAGCAACCTGCGAAGCAATTTCAGTTTGTTGCCATAAGGCGCATAACGCATGGTAAGGTCGAGCCAGTTGGCTTTTTTTACGATGGCTTTCTGATGTGAAAAAGTGTCGAAACTGCGCTTGCCGTGATAAGCCCCGATTCCCGAATTCCCAACGCCGCCAAACGGGAGCCGCGCATTCCCGAAATGCACCACGGTATCATTGACGCAGCCGCCGCCAAAAGAAAAGTCACGGATAATCCTTCGTGCAAAAGGCTTATTGTCGGTAAAGACATACAGCGACAATGGTTTTTCGTGTTTGGAAATGATGGTTTCGATTTCCGTTTCGTTTTCGTAAGAGATAATCGGAAGCAGCGGCCCGAAAATCTCCTCTGCCATGATTTTGCTATCCAAAGCCGGCTCGTCAACAAGCGTGGGAGCGAGATAGCGGGTTTCGGAATTCGATTGTCCGCCGAAAATAATTTGCTGTCCCGCCAGCAACCCCGAAAGCCGTTCCCAGTTTCTGGCATTGATAATTCTGGCAAAATCGGAAGAATTCTCAGGATTTTCGCCATAGGCTTTCTTAATTTCCGAAATCAGGGATTCGATAAATTTCGACTTCACTTTGTTTTGGATCAGGATATAATCGGGT
>DATHGE010000168.1:0-11639 GCA_035317805.1 Flavobacterium sp.
AGGCCGCATAGCGAACACGTTGGGCAGACCGGAAAACCGGTTGCGACGAACTTGTATATTGCAATTGGAATCTCGGGAGCGATCCAGCATATTGCGGGAATCAACTCTTCGAAAGTGAAAGTGGTAATCAATTCGGATGCGGATGCGCCATTCTTTAAGGTAGCCGATTACGGAATCGTAGGCGACGCTTTTGACATTGTTCCTAAACTGACTGAAAAATTAAAAGCTTTTAAAGCACAGAATTCATAAATTTTTATAAATTGTGCCTATTAAAGGGCTGTCTGGATCAGAAAGTTCAGACAGCCTTTTTTTTGTAAAAATTCTTTTTACATCACCAAGATACATCGTACTTTTGCAATTATGAGTTTAGTTAAGTTAACGATTAAGGGAATATCATACAGCCAGACGCAGAACGGTGCGTACGCGTTGATTTTAAATGAGGTGGACGGAGAACGGAAACTCCCAATTGTGATTGGCGCTTTCGAAGCGCAGTCCATTGCGATTGCTCTGGAGAAGGAAATCAAGCCGCCGCGCCCTTTGACGCATGACCTGTTTAAGAATTTCGCCGACCGTTTCGACATCGTCGTGAAGCAAGTCATTATCCACAAGCTCGTTGACGGTGTTTTTTATTCGAGCATTATCTGCGAACGCGATAAGATTGAGGAAATCATCGACGCACGTACTTCCGATGCAATTGCGCTGGCGCTGCGTTTCTCTGCCCCGATTTTCACCTATAAAAATATTCTTGACAAAGCCGGAATTTACTTAAAGGCCAATCCGGTTGACGGTGACAAGCCGCAGGAAATAGATGATGTTTTGACAAATCCGGAAACTTTCGGCATGGAAGAAACGAACCAATCGGGCGAAACCTATACGAAACACAGCCTGTCGGAACTGCATGAACTTTTAGACGGCGCGGTGAACGATGAGGATTATGAGAAGGCGGCGAAAATCCGCGATGAGATTTCCAAGAGAGAAAGTTAATTTGTTGATTTGTGAATTTGGCTATTCGTTACTTCCGAATCAACGCATCCACAACTTAACGCATCCACAATAAAATGAAACAATACCTCGATTTAGTAAAACACGTCCTCGAAACCGGAACCCAAAAAGGCGATCGTACCGGAACCGGAACCAAAAGCGTTTTCGGTTACCAGATGCGATTCGACCTCAGCGAAGGCTTTCCGATGGTAACGACTAAAAAACTTCACCTGAAATCGATCGTTTATGAACTGCTTTGGTTTCTGAAAGGCGAAACGAATATCGCTTATCTTAAAGAAAACGGTGTCAAAATCTGGGATGACTGGGCCAATGAAGACGGCGAACTCGGACCGGTTTACGGCCACCAGTGGCGCAATTGGAATTCTGAGGAAATCGACCAGATTAGCGAAATCATCGAAACTTTAAAAACGAATCCGAACAGCAGAAGGATGTTGGTTTCGGCATGGAATCCATCGGTTTTGCCCGATACTTCCAAATCTTTTGCAGAAAATGTGGCCAATGGGAAAGTAGCGCTTCCGCCGTGCCATGCGTTCTTCCAGTTTTATGTGGCCGATGGGAAATTGTCGTGCCAATTGTACCAAAGAAGCGCGGATATATTCCTGGGCGTTCCGTTCAACATCGCCTCATATGCGTTGCTGACCTTGATGATCGCACAAGTTTGCGATTTGAAGCCGGGCGATTTCATCCATACTTTCGGCGACGCGCACATTTACAACAACCATATGGAACAGCTCGAATTGCAGCTGTCGCGCGATCCGAAACCGCTTCCAAAAATGATCCTGAATCCTGAAATCAGGAACATCTTCGACTTTGATTTTGACGATTTTACACTTGAAGGTTATGAGCCGCATCCGCATATTAAAGGCGCGGTGGCTGTTTAACCTATGAAAATCACATTAGCTTATATCTGTTTTTTAATCTTTTCCCCGGTAATTTGTGCGCAGGAACTGGTTGACCGTATCATCTATCTTGATTCCGTTTTTAGGGAAACAAACCAGTTCAATCAATCGTATTACCGTGTCATCCATGACTTTTACAAAAACCGGCAAACTTACAAGATAACTGATTATTATAAATCTGGAAAGATTTATGCCGAAGGTTATACAACCGATAACCGCAATCTTGTCAAAACCGGGGAATTTGTCTCCTATTTCGAGAACGGCAATCAGAAGGAGAAAATCAATTATGAAAAATCCGCTCCGATTGGGCCCTATTCTTCTTGGTATGAAAACGGCGATAAAGAACTAGAAGGCGAATACCTATTGGCTGAAAAAGAAGGCGATAAAAATTCGGCCTTAAGAATTGACCAATACTGGGACCCAAAAAATATGTAGCGCACAACTTCAGAGTTCCTGAAAACGAAGGTCTTAAAGGAAAAGTATTCATAAGCTTTGTCATTGGCGAAGACGGCGAGACCAGTGACGTTAAAATTATCAAGAGTATGGGCGCCGAGGTCGACAGGGAAGCGATAAGGGTCGTGAGTGAATGTCCGCCCTGGAACAGCGGAATGCTGCGCGGCGTCAAAATCAGCGTACTGTATTCCCTTCCAATAAATATCCAGTCCGGCAACTAAACAAAAAATCCGCTCTAAAGGCGGATTTTATTTTTTCCTGAAGTGAAAATTACAATGCCAAAACACTGTTTTCCGCCCCTGCGTAATCGTTCCATTTGAAAGCATCCGCTTCCGGCTCGTTGATGAAAGCACCGTCAATCACATATTTGAATTCGTGTGAGGCGCCTATACCCAAATCGAAAGTGGCTTTAAAAGTACCGCTTTTCAATTTGCTCAATTCGCCCGCTTTTGGATCCCAGTTGTTGAAATCTCCAATAACTGCTGCAGTAGATGCTTCTTTAGCTTCGATGCTGAAAGTTACTTTGCAAACCGGTTTTGTTTTTATAAATTGTTTCTTAATTGCCATAACTGTTTCATTTTTAATATTATGGCACAAAGAAAATAAATTCAGGTGAAGAATTGATGAAGCCATGGTAGAATTGCCAATATTTCAGAAAGCTTCCTTATTTTTATATAAATTCTTAATTTTAAGCAGATTATATTTCGGTATTGAAACAGGAAAACGTTGGCGTAGTAAATTATCCTCAGATGCAAAAGCGCCTGTTTGCAAAATAAATTTTATCTTTAAGAGCTGAAAACCGCAAAAAATGGAAAAAGACCAACACGAACTGTACGAATATGCCCGAAAAAGGCTCAATCAGAAAAAGTACCTGTACTTTCATTTTGTATTTTTTCTGCTGGCAAGCCTGTTTATGTTTGTCGCCAATCATTTTATGCATGTCGGCGAACCGCAGCAATGGTATAAATGGGCCATCAGCGCCTGGCTTTTTGTCTTCATCCTGCATTTCATCAAGGTTTTTATTACCGACCGTTTTATGAATAAGAATTGGGAACGCGAACAGATCGACCGCCTTGTTGCCAAGCAGCAGCATAAAATCAGCCAGATGGAACCGAAGGAAACCGATCCCGATAAAAACGAAGACAAATGATTACAATGATTGCTGCCGTTGCCGAAAACAACGGGCTTGGAAAAGAAAACCAGATGATCTGGCATTTGCCCGATGATTTCAAAAGATTCAAAAAACTCACGACCGGCCATCACATTATCATGGGAAGGAAAACCTTCGAAAGCTTCCCGAAACCATTGCCAAACAGAACCCATATCGTGATCACGCGCCAGAAAGATTATCATCCCGAAGGCTGTATCGTCGTCCACAACATTAAAGATGCGATTGCTTTGGTGCCGAAAGGTGAAGACGGATTCATTATTGGCGGCGGCGAAATCTACAGCCTCGCCATGCCTTTTGCAGACAAACTCGAAATCACGCATGTCTATGCCAGTTTTGAAGCCGATGCTTTCTTTCCGGAAATCGACAATGCCGAATGGGAAGTTGTTGCCGAAGAATTCCACCCGCCCGATGACGACCATGCCTATTCCTTCACTTATAAAACCTACCTTCGAAAATAAAAAAACATCCGCAGGGTGCGGATGTTAAGGAAATAACTAAATTTCATGTTACAAGAAGCAGCCGGCTTCTCTAAAACAGTATCTGGTAAGTTAAAATAAACACAGCCACTATCATTATTACTCCAGTGATGAAGATGATGAAGTTGGCCGTTTTTTGAGAATACATCTCAAAAAAACCTTTAATACCAAATACCACAAAGGTACTAAAGATAAAAAAAACTAAAATTTCCATAAACAAATTCAACCCAAAGAAGGTCGTATTAACCAAGCCATTAGACTCACTTGAAAAGATCGTACTATTGACACTGCTTACGAGAACAATGGAGATAATAAATGCCAATATTATCCATTTTAATTCGGCTGCTATAACTCTTGATAACATATACAAAAATTTAGTTGTGTTTGCTATAATGTAAAATTCCACTTTCTTTGCGGCTTGTACAATACCCACTTTTAGGTATATTTTTCTCCTCACTAAATTTGGTGGCCGCCTCACTAAATTTAGTGAGAAGTGAAACGGGGCAAAAAATTCTGATTCCCTTGCAAACAGGGTAATTCCATAAAATCACAAAGCCATTTCCTGTTTGTATAGTTTGTCTTATATTTGTCGAAAATTCGCCATGTCAAAAAATGTCACTCCATATAAAACGTCGTCACTGAGCAAAAAAGAGCAGGTTGCCCAAATGTTCGACAACATTTCCGGGAACTATGACGGCCTCAACAGGGTCATCTCTTTCGGCATTGATGTGAAGTGGCGCAAAAAGGTTTTGAAACTGGTCTCGGATAAAAACCCCGGAACTATCTTGGACATTGCCACCGGAACCGGAGACCTCGCCATCCTGATGGCCAATACCTCCGCCAAAAAAATTATCGGACTTGATATTTCCGCGGGAATGCTTGAGGTCGGGAAGAAAAAAATCGCCGGGAAAAACCTTTCCGATAAGATTGAACTGCTCCTGGCCGATTCCGAAAACATGCCTTTTGAAGACCATACTTTCGACGCTATCACCGTGGCTTTCGGGGTACGCAATTTCGAGCACCTCGAAAAAGGCCTTTCCGAAATCCTGCGCGTCCTTAAACCGGGCGGAATTTTCGTCATACTCGAAACATCCAATCCTGAAAAAACGCCTTTCAAACAGGGCTATATTTTTTATACCAGATATATTCTTCCGCTCATCGGGAAGTTATTTTCCAAAGACAATGCGGCCTACGGTTACCTGTCGGAATCGGCTTCGGTTTTTCCTTTTGGCGAAGCGTTAAACAATATTTTGAGAAAAATTGGGTTTATAGACGTTGCAGCTATGCCCCAGACATTTGGCGTAGCCACCATTTATACTGCCTCGAAAAAATAATATGAAGAATCTCATCGCCATACTGTTATTGTGTCTTGCCATGAATGCGAATGCCCAGCAGAATCCGTTAAAGACATTCAGCAAAGACCCGATCATCAACCACGAAAACTTCGATAAGCAACGCGTTTATTGGGGTTATTTCCTCGGATTCAATTTCTACGATTACAAATTCGACTACAAAACCGTCGCACCCGATATTATTGTCGACGGAACGACCGGATTCAATGTTGGCCTCGTCGGAGATTTGAGATTACAGGAATACGTCAACCTGCGCTTTGAGCCAGGACTGTATTATACGACGCGTAATTTAACCTATCCCGAATTGACAAAACCGATCGACAGAAAGCGCGAAGTGGCCGCAACCTATATCCATTTTCCGCTGTTGCTGAAATTTTCAGCTTTGCGCACCGGGAACGTTCGTCCGTATCTTGTGGGCGGACTTTCTACAACCATGAACCTTTCGAGCAATTCCAAATCGCTGGACGACAATGCGCAGCAGCGTTTCCGCGTGAAGCAGTGGACCAAGAATTATGAGATTGGTTTTGGATTGGACTTGTACCTGGAATATTTCAAATTCTCGCCTTCAATACGCGGTGTTTTCGGTTTAGGAAATGAGCTGATTCCCGATGCCGACCCGAACAGCCCGTGGACCGGAAACGTGCAAAGCATGAGTACGCGCGCGGTTTTGATCAATTTTACTTTCCACTAAGATCTCCTGAATTCACTCAGGATTATTGCCGTTGCCGTCGCCACATTAAGGCTTTCCGTCTGCTGCAGTTTCCCAAACCTTGGGATTGAAATTCTTGCTGTCGCTAACTTTTCGATGGCCGGCGAAATTCCATTGGCTTCATTTCCCATGACAATAATGCCTTCCTGCGGCAGTTTTTCTTCATAGATATTTTTGCCGTCCGTAAAGGTCCCGAAAACCGGAAGATTGGTTTTTTCGATAAACGATTTCAGGTCGGCATAATGAACAGCAACTCTTGAAATCGATCCCATTGTCGCCTGCACCACTTTTGGGTTGTAAATGTCGACGGTTTCTGCAGAACAGATCAATTGCCCAACTCCGAACCAATCGCACAAACGCATGATCGTTCCAAGATTTCCCGGATCGCGGATGTCGTCGAGTGCCACGATTAATCCTTTTTCATCAATTGGTTTTTGTTTTGGGATTCGGAAAACCGCGAGACAATTGTTAGGCGTTGCCAATGCGCTGATTTTTTTCAGGTCGGATTCGCTGATTCGTGTTTTTTTGGAAGTGGGAACATCCGCAAACAGATCTTCGGTTTCATACAAATGTTCCAACTCAAAATCGGATTGCAGCAGTTCAGAAATCACTTTCACACCTTCGGCAAAAAACAATTCCTGCGCCTGCCTGTATTTTTTTTGCTGCAAACCCGTTATTAGCTTTATTTGGTTTTTACTAACCATAGAAATAATGTACTTTTGAATTAAATATTCCCGACTCTTGAGAAACTCGCTTACAAAAATATCATTATTTATTCTAACAGGGATAATTATATCGGCATGCGACACGACGAAAAGAGTTCCCGCCGGCAAAAAGCTCCTGACGAAAAATGAGATTTTTGTGAACGACGAAAAGAAAAACGACGAAAATCTCAACAACCTCCTATACCAAAAACCGAACAGTTCGATTCTGGGCTATCGGCTGCGGCTCAATCTCTACAACCTGGCCAACCTGAAGCACGATTCTGTGTACCAGGCGAAATTCATCAAGGATCCTGAAAAATACAAACGCAAATCGAAATTTCTTTCCGCCAAGCAGGTCAACCGCCTCGGGGAATCTTTCTGGTATGCCGGAATCCATAATTTCCTGCGCGATACGGGCGAACCGCCTGTGATTGTTGACGAGAAAAGCACCGAGAAATCTTCCAAAAGATTGCGTTCGTTGTATTACAACAACGGCTACTTCAAGGCGAAGACAGATTTCAAGATCGATACGATCAACGACAAAAAAGCAAAGATCCGGTATTTTGTGACCAAAGGGAATGCGTTCTTTTTAGACTCAATCCGCACCACAATCCTGACGCCTGTTCTCGATTCGATGTACATTTCGCGAAAAGCCAATTCATTTATCAAACGCGGGGCGCAATACAAGACGGAAGATTTTGAGAGCGAAAGAAGCCGTATCACGACCCATTTCAGGAACAACGGCGTCTATAATTTCCAACAGAATTACATCAACTTCGATATCGACACGCTCAATATGAATTACCTCGCGAACGTGAATCTCAAAATCGGCGATTACAGCTACCGCGACGGCGATTCGACCAAAACGGAGCCGTTTAAAGTCTACAAAATCAGCGAAGTCAACATCTATACGGATTATACACCGACAAAAAACAAGACCGTAAGCGATACCGTGAAAACCGTTTACAAGAACTTCAACCTGTTCAGCCACGAAAAACTCAAATATCGGCCGAAAGCGATCACCGATGCGGTGTTTATCAATAAAGGAAACCTGTATGCCGATTTCCGTTCGACGCTTACCACCCGATATTTGAGCAACCTCCGGATTTTCAATTATCCGACGATACAATATGAAGTTGACAAGCGCGATTCGCTCTCCAATTCGCTGATCGCCAATGTTTACCTGACGCCGCGCGATAAATTCAGTTTCGGATATTCGCTCGATTTTACGCACTCGAACATTCAGGATTTCGGGATCCAGGGAACCACATCGGTCACGATCCGGAATATCTTCAATGGCGCGGAAACTTTGGATATTGCAGCCAGGGGAAATATCGGTTCTTCTAAGGATCTGGCGAATCCGAATGATCATTTCTTTAATGTTTCGGAATACGGCCTCGATATGAAACTCACTTTCCCGAGGGTTTTCCTGCCTTTCGGAACCGAGAAAATCATCCCGAAAAGTATGATCCCGAATACGACGCTTAGCGCAGGATTTGCCAAGCAGCAGAACATCGGGCTCGATAAGGAGAACTTTACGGGCGCCCTGTCTTACGCCTGGACGCCGAAACGGAATAACAGCGCGCGCTTCGACCTTTTCAACATCCAATATGTAAAGAACATCAACATCGGGAATTATTTCAAGGTGTATAATTCCTCGTATCGAACTTTAAATACGCTCGCCAAAATCTACAATGCGAATCCGAATTATTTGGACGCGAACGGCGACCTGACTATCGATTCGGGGACGAATGAATTCATCAACGACGTGCTTGTCGACGGCTCGGTCGTCACCACCGAAGCCGACCGCAAAACCATCAGCAGTATCAGCGAAAGAAGGACGCGGCTCACCGAGAACAACCTGATCTTTGCCTCGAGCTATACGTTTTCAAAAACGACGAAAAGCGACATCAACGACGAAGGTTTTTATGCTTTTAAGACCAAGCTCGAATCGGCCGGGAATTTCCTGTCGCTGATCGCCGCCGCTTCCAAACAGCTCAAAAACCAGAACGGGAACAATACGATTTTTGAAGTCGAATATTCGCAATATATTAAGGGGGAAATCGAATACATCAAGCATTGGGACCTGAGCCGCAGGAAAGTCCTGGCGTTCCGGAGTTTTGTGGGCATTGCCGTTCCGTATGGCAATTCGAACAGCATTCCGTTCTCCCGAAGTTATTTCGCGGGCGGCTCCAACGACAACCGCGCCTGGCAATCGTATGCGCTCGGGCCGGGAAGCCGCGCATCGATTAATGACTTTAATGAGGCCAACTTAAAGATTGCGGCCAGCACCGAATTCCGTTTTAACATACTCGGAAGGCTCAACGGGGCGCTTTTTGCCGATGCCGGGAATATCTGGAATGTTTTTGACAATGTGGAAGATGAGAAAGCGGTTTTCAGCGGCATTAAATCGTTGGAAGACACGGCGCTTGGCACCGGATTCGGGCTCCGTTACGACCTGAATTTTTTTGTAATCCGCCTCGATTTTGGCTTTAAGACCTACAATCCGGCCGACGACAGCAACAAGAAATGGTTCCGCGATTACAATTTTGGAAGCTCCGTCATAAATATTGGAATAAATTATCCTTTCTAAATTTATAAATTATTATTTTTACACTCCCGTTTCTGAAGTTTCGGGGCAGAATTAATTTTAAACAAAACGAACATGGCTCACAATATAAAACCAGGTGTTGCAACAGGCGATCAGGTTCAGGAAATCTTCAGGTATGCGAAGGAAAAAGCATTTGCACTTCCTGCCGTAAACGTAACAGGATCAAGTACTATCAATGGTGTCCTTGAAACGGCGGCGAAATTAAAAGCGCCGGTTATCATCCAGTTTTCAAACGGCGGCGCGGCCTTCAATGCCGGAAAAGGATTGCCGAATACGAACGAGCAGGCAGCCATTTTAGGCGGAATCGCCGGAGCCAAACACATCCATACTTTGGCCGAAGCATACGGCGCGACCGTAATCCTGCACACCGACCATTGCGCCAAGAAATTATTGCCCTGGCTTGACGGATTGCTCGATGCGAGCGAAAAGCACTTTGCCGAAACCGGAAAACCATTGTTCAGTTCGCACATGATCGATTTATCAGAAGAGCCGCTTCACGAAAACATTGAAATCTGCAAAAAATACCTTGAAAGGATGAGCAAAATGGGCATGACGCTCGAAATCGAACTCGGGATTACCGGAGGCGAGGAAGACGGCGTTGACAACTCAGACGTTGACCATTCTGAATTATATTCCAAACCGGAAGACGTGGATTACGCCTTCACAGAGCTCGGAAAAATCAGCCCGCGTTTTACCATAGCTGCGGCTTTCGGAAACGTTCACGGCGTTTACAAACCCGGAAATGTCAAGCTTACGCCGACAATCTTAAGGGATTCTCAGGATTATATCCAGAAGAAACACAACTTGGGGAAAAACCCTGTTGATTTTGTTTTCCACGGCGGATCAGGTTCGACATTGGAAGAAATCAGGGAAGCGATCGGATATGGCGTCATCAAGATGAACATCGATACCGACCTGCAGTTTGCTTTCACAGAAGGCATCCGCGATTATATGGTAAAAAACATCGATTACCTCAAAACGCAAATCGGAAATCCGGACGGGCCGGAATCTCCAAACAAAAAACACTACGACCCAAGAAAATGGGTACGCGAAGGCGAAATAACTTTCAACAAAAGGCTGGAGCAGGCTTTCGCCGACCTCAACAACGTAAACACTTTGTAATTAACAATTAACAATTGACAATTGATAATTATAGCATTGTCAATTGTCAATTATCAATTAAAAACATATGGCTTGGTTTAAAAGAACTCAAAAAGGAATTACCACCGCAACCGAAGATAAAAAAGACGTCCCGAAAGGCTTATGGTACAAATCGCCGACCGGTAAGATCATCGATGCCGATGAGCTCGCGAGAAACCTGTATGTGAGTCCGGAAGACGGATTTCATGTCAGGATCGGCAGTAAGGAATATTTCGAAATTTTGTTTGACAACAACGAATTCAACGAGCTTGACAAGAGCATGACCTCGAAAGATCCGCTTCATTTTGTGGATACCAAAAAATATTCCGATCGCCTTAAGGATGCGCAGGAAAAAACAAAGCTTAAAGATGCGGTCCGCACGGCGGTAGGAAAATCAAAAGGCAGGGATCTGGTCATTTGCTGTATGGATTTCGCCTTTATCGGTGGATCGATGGGTGCAGTCGTTGGGGAAAAAATCGCACGTGGTATCGATTATTCGATCAAGAATAAAGTCCCGTTTGTGATGATTTCGAAATCCGGCGGCGCTAGGATGATGGAAGCGGCGTATTCGCTGATGCAATTGGCGAAAACCTCCGCAAAATTAGCGCAGCTGGCCGAAGCTAAAATTCCATACATTTCGTTGTGTACCGATCCGACAACCGGAGGAACCACGGCTTCTTATGCAATGCTTGGCGATGTCAATATCTCTGAACCGGGCGCTTTGATCGGTTTTGCCGGCCCGAGGGTTGTAAAAGATACGACCGGAAAAGATTTACCCGAAGGTTTCCAGACGGCAGAGTTTGTATTGGAGCACGGTTTTCTGGATTTCATCACACCGCGAAAAGAATTGAAAGACAAGATTAATTTATACCTTGATCTGATTTTGGATCAGGAAATACGATAAAAATAAAAACCCGCTTTAATTACAAAGTGGGTTTTTTATGACAATACGTTTTTGGGCGTGTCGGCGGCTGCGCTGCGCCGCCATCAGGCTTTCCGCAGTGCACCACTTAGCTGCACCCGAGGCCAACGGCCGAACTGACCGAAGGTATCCTTCACACTAACAACCGGGAAAAATTTCTGATGATCCAACATTATATCCCCGTCCTGATCGCCTCCACA
>DATHGE010000169.1:0-4426 GCA_035317805.1 Flavobacterium sp.
CAACTTGTGTAGCTCAACTTTATCGCAGGCTGTCATTGCCTCGAGCAAACGCGATTCGACAGCTTCAATGATCTGCTCGTGGGTTTTGGTCATGAGATTCGGGTTGGGTCTATAAATATATAAAAAAATCCCGGTCGTTAAACGGGATTCTTTAAAATGTTATGGAAATCGAGGTGATTCTATTTCGCCGGAGTCGTATCAAAATTAACCATCCAGTTAACGTCGAATTTATCGGTAAACATTCCGAAATAGGCGCCCCAGAATGATTGGTGCATCGCCTGAGTCACTTTGCCTCCGGCAGAAAGCCCGTTGAAGATTTTATCGGCCTCTTCCTTGCTGTTGGTATTTACAGAAAGGGAAAAATTATTCCCATAATTAACCGGACCCTGCGATGACGGACAGTCGCTGCCCATAATTACCGTTTCCTTGCTTATCGGAAGCGAAACGTGCATGATCAGGTCGGCTTCTTTCGGGTCGATGGTTTGCCCATCCATTGGTGGCATATCGCCAAAACGGCCCATGTATTGGAATTCGCCGCCGAAAACAGATTTGTAAAACAGGAATGCCTGTTCGCATTTGCCATCAAAAATGAGGTAAGGATTAACTGCTGCCATAATTTTATAATTTAAGTTCGTGTTTTTTCAATTCGATTTTCTGTTGGGAGATTCGACTATTTTTTCTGCTTGCCGTTATTGTATTTTACCTTCTCGACGATTTCGATTTTCGGAGTCGGCCTGTTCGGCGCTTGTTTCTTATACGGCTTTTTTGTTGCCGGTTTCTTTGCCGCGGGTTTAGCTTCGCCTCGGGTTGAATTTCCGGTAGCGCCATTCTTCGTGTTCATGTCCTTTGGAAATCTTTCGGTATCCGTTTGTGCGGTCTTAATCTGCCGGTTATTTTCGTTGATGACATCCATAGCGTTTTTCGGATCTTCCTTTGTTCCGCGCAAATGGATCACCAGTCCGTTAAGGAAATTGCGCAATACCTGATCGCCGCACTCCATAAAATTCGGGTGGTCTTCATTGCGGAAAAAAGCGCCGAGTTCGGGTTTGGAAATCCTGAAATCTACCAGCTGCAGGATTTCGATGATTTGCTCGTCACGCAATTGCAGTGCGACACGCAGTTTTTTGAAAATATCATTATTGTTCATGGTCTGGATTTTAGATGATCGTATTTAGTATTGAGAATAATCAGACGTAATTCATAACCTGACTTCTGAAATCTTACATCTGCCTTATTCAAGCCAAAGATACGCTTTTGCAAAGTTTTCGCGCCATAATTTTTCATTATGCTTTCCGCCCTTGATGATTACTTTCTTGGTCAGGTGTTTGCATTCGCAGCGTTTTCCGGCAACGATATCGATCATCCGTTCCATATCGGGAACGGTTTCCTTGTCTTCGTCGTCTCCACAGAGGAAAAATATTTTGGCTTTGATTTTTTTTTGATTTTCGGCCAATTCATAGATATCCTTTGTAAACCAGAATGAAGGCGAAAATACACCGGCTTTTCCGAAAACCTTAGGATATTTGAGGATCGCGTAGAAAGAAACGAGTCCGCCCAGTGAACTTCCCATAATCGTCGTATGCCTGGCATCGGTTTTCGTACGGTATTTTTTATCGATTTCCGGCTTGAGCGTACTGACGATAAAATCGAGGTAGCTATCGGCTTTTCCGCCGCCGTATTTTTCATTCCTATAAGGTGTGAGTTCCTCGATGCGCTTTTCATTACCATGTTCGATCCCGACCACAATCACCTGTGCATTGAGGCTGTCGAGTGTTTCATCAACGTTCCATTCGCCCACGTATGAAGTCTTCGCATCAAACAGGTTCTGCGCGTCATGCATATAAAGCACCGGATATTTTTTAGTGGAAGCCGTGTAGTTTTTTGGAAGGTAGATCCAGATTTTCTTTTGCGTGTTTAATTGCGGCGCATCGATGGTGAATGTTGAAACCTGTTTGGAAGCCGTACTCTGGCCATAGGAAAAAACAGTTGAAAGCAGAAAAAGGATAGCGATAAATGCGCGGTTGGCGGCCATGATTTTGTATTTCAGATTAAAAGCAATATTTTAGCTAAAAATAGCAATTTGATGAATACCCGCGAACAAAAAATAAACCTTTTGGCTGAAATGATTGCGTTTTCCCTTGTCGACGGTCGTCTGCACGAAAGGGAATACGAGTTTCTGTCGATCGTGGCCAAAGAGCTGAAGATTGACAAAGCGGAGTTCAACGAATTATTCCACAAGGAATTGCCTTCCCATGTCATCAAATCCGAACCGCAAAGGATCCAGCAATTTTATCGGCTTGCACTGCTGATGCATGTTGACGGCGTTTTTCATGAGAGGAAAAAAACCGCCATCCACCAGATCGGCATCAATATGGGACTCAATCCCGGCGCTACCAAAAGGGTTTTGAAAGCGATGGAAGAAGCCCCAAATGCCATCATCGACCCCGACCTCCTTTATACCGTTTTTCGCGAACAATACAATTAGCCAAAAGTCTATCCCAGTTTTAAGGGCAGGCTAATCACAAAACGAAGTGTGTTTTCATGGATTGAAGGTTCGATTTCGCCGTGATAACATGCTACGAGTTCCTTTACCAAGGCGAGTCCGATTCCGACTCCGGCATCATTTTCGTTTTTCTCGTAAAATTGGTCAAACAACTTCTCGAGTGCTTCTTTTTTGAGTGTACTTCCAGAATTGGAAATTCGTATCTGCAGCCGCTTCTTTATTATGGTCGCCGAAAAATAGATATGCTCATTTTTGAGTGTAGTTGCAAACGCGTTTGCCATCAGGGTTGTAATAATTTTTGCAATGATGTCCTTGTCGAAATATTGCGAATCATCTGTTTTTTCAACATTCGAAATGAAATTGACTTCTTTTGCTGCAGCCTGTAAAACAAATGGCTGGATTGTATTATCAATAAAATCAGAAAGGCTTCCGGGTTTTAAGTCGGGTTTTAACTGGCCATTTTCGATATTTGATAGTTCCAGCAATTGCGCTGAAATCACCGATAATTGTTCGGAATCGCCGTCAATTAAAGACAATTCCTGCGCAATGTTCGCAAACAAATGTGATTTCATTTTAGCCAGTGCGCTGCGCTTTTCTTCGCGAAGTATCTTGTTCCGATACAGCAGGTAAAGCGCAAACAAGGTAAGTGCGATTGAGATGATTAACAAAAACAGGACGTAGATTTCGGACTTTCTGGTCGGTTCAGGAATACTTTTTTTATCAATAATTATCGGCTCCGGAGCTTTTTGCTTAATGACGGGCTTTTGCGGACTTTTTGCCGCAATTTTTGTTGGTTCTGAAATCGCTTTTTTGGCTGATCCATTACTGATTTCCAGGTATTCATCCGCTTTTTCAATATTGCCACTTTTGCGATAAGCGTCTGAAAGCTGCAATGCCATGCCTTGTATTTTTTCAGTCGGCGCATTAGGATCCGTTTTTAATAAACGAATGGCTTCCAGGTATTCGGGAATTGCATTTTTGAAATCATTCGTGGCAGCCAAAAAGGAGCCGTGTTGATTATGCGCATTTGCCGCCCCGATATTATTTCCGGGAATGGAATTGTTATGGATGTTGTCTTTGTAAAATTGCCCGGCTAATTTTTTGTTTCCCATCTGGAGATACAATTCCGCAAAAGCGTTGTTGATGGCGCTGAGTTCCGGGAGTTTTTTGGGTTTGCTGAAATACTTAAACCCGTAGGTATAAATCAATTTCGCTTTGTCAAATTGCTGCTGTGAAGCGTAACAGTTTCCCAGCAAAATCCAGCCTTTAAGCATCCCTTGGTCATCGTTGAGCTGTTGCGCGATCGAAAGCCCTTGCTGTGCAAAGATTACTGCCGGTTTTACCTTGCCAATATTTTTAAGCGATTTTGAAATAGCGAAATTAGCCTGCAGCAGCAATTTTTTGTCACCATCCTGTTTGGCGATCTTGAAAGCTTTGTTGGCATAAAAATAAGCACTGTCTGGCTGTTTTTCGAGTTGGCTTTCTGAAGCCATAAGCGCTTTGATTGCCTGTGAGTTTTCTTTTTGCTGGGCGAAGCTGCACTGGAAAGCAATCAAAAAGAAACATATCAATTTTTTCATAATAGCCGAAAACTTTATCTAAAAGTAGAGGAATTCGGACTATCTAAAAATTCTTTCAGATAAAATGCAGGATTCTACGGCAAACTGCTTATATTTTTTCCTGCAATGCCTTGATATCGTCGCGCAATTTTGCCGCCTGCATAAAGTCGAGATCTTTTGCGGCTTTTTCCATCGCCTTGCGTTTTTCGCGGATGAGTTTGTCGATATCGCCTTTTTTCATATAGGTCGTATCGGGTTCGGCAGCGGCTTTCGGAATATCGCCCAACTCATAATCCACCAGCTTCACTTTCGTAAAGGCACTTTCGATACTTTTGTTCAAAGCCATCGGAATCACGTTGTGTTC
>DATHGE010000170.1:0-10469 GCA_035317805.1 Flavobacterium sp.
CCTGATTATAGATTAAAATATTTTTAGGCTATCAACATGAAGCTGACTGCAAAAAAATACACGCGCACATATAACGCATATATTTCCATATATTTACTATCTCAAAAGTAAAAATCCGTAACCTGTTATATACTAACAAATTACGGATTTTTTTGTGGAGCCGCCGGGAATCGAACCCGGGTCCAAACAAGCAATTAAAGAGCTTTCTACACGCTTATTTCCTGATTAGATTTTCGACATTGTGCCTGGCCAGAAACAGCCACACAACGCTTATCTTCTTTGTTGTCAGAAAGGCTTCGAAGCGCAGCCGATCCTAGGTTTATTTTTACGGTTCCCCTTTATAGAACGCCACAAACCAAGGCTTTCAAGGGGAATCCAGCTTCCCTGTCTGACAGGGACGTGGCTAATCTTACTTTAATTCAGATTATGCAGCTAAAGCGTAGTTATTTTCGCCGTGTAAAAGTGTTGGGACTAGGGATTAACGAGAATCTGTCCCGGTTCTCGGCGTGCTTACTTTCCAATTCGACTTGCTGTCAAAACCAGTCGACCCCAGATTTTCAGATTTCAGATTCTTGAAACGAGTCCGCAAAGATAACGCATAATTGCGGATTTCCTATGCTAACAGAAATATAAAAAGCAAATTCTATTCACCGGTTAAATACCAACTACATACTGTTGCCTGCTATCTTAACTCCCATCTAATCCTCGTCGCTGAACTTAAACGGATAATCCCCGAAAAGCGGAGCCAGTTTGCGTACGGCGTATGTGTTGCGCGTGAATTTGTTCGACAAGGCGATAATGACGGTATTGTCTTTCTTTAAAGTAATGTAGGAAGACGTATTGCCGTGCCACCAGCCGTTGTGGAAATAGAATTTTTGCCCGCTTTCCCATTCGATCATGCGCATGCCCAGACCGTAGTTTTTCTCTCCACGGTGCTCGTTGCTATAGCCTTGGTAGACTTCTTCGCGCAGTTTTTTGTTGAGGAATGTCGGCGCATTCCTGGCCAGGTCAAATTTGAGCATGTCTCTTGGCGTAGAATAGATATTCTTGTCGCCGTAAACCGCATCAAGATGATCCAGCCCGATTTCCATCATGTTGCCTTTGTAAGAAGGCGTGGCGGTCTGCCGGTCTTTCTCATATTCGAAAACATAGGTATGATCCATGCCCAGCGGTTCGAAAATCATCGTCTTCATCGCCTCGGGATATTTCATGCCGGTGATCTTTTCGATAACCAGCGCGAGCATCGCATAATTGGTGTTGCAATAACAGAAACGCGTATCGGCCGGGCAATCGCATTTGATTTCCTTATCGGTAAACAGGTTCAGGATGTCCTGGTTGGTCAGCGTCTGTTGCAAATCCCAGACGCCTTTCTCCTCTACGAAGTAGGCATAATTGCGCAGGCCGCTTCTGTGGCTCAGCAGGTTTTTGATGGAAATGTCCGGAAACGGGAATTCAGGTAAGATGGTATTGACTTTCTGGTCGAGCTGTATTTTGCCCTTATCGACCAGTAAAAGAACGGCGGTGGCAGTAAAGACCTTGCTTACTGAGGCAATGTGCATTGGCGTATCGGCGGTGATTCGCGTGCCTTTATTCTTATTGGCCACGCCTTGGTAACGCTCGTAAATAATCTGTCCGTTTTTGGCCACAAGCAAGCTGATGCTGTTGTTTTCGTTCCTGAAGTATTTGTCGCAGAAACGTTCTACCGAGGCTTTCTTATCGTTGACATAGGCTGCTGAAAGTTTCGGATACTTGACCCGCGAAGGCTTCATCCATAAATAAGTGCGCTCATTCATTTCGGGCGTGCCGTCATCTGAGCGTTCCTGTTTGGAACAGCCCGAAAGCGACAGGAACAACAGAAATAGTAACAGAGACTGAAATGGGACTTTTAGTTTCATTTTAAATAGGCTGAAAAAGCAAATATAGCCAAACAAAGTCATCGGGTTAACGGCCTTTTGTTAAGGATTATATAAAATTTGTTAACAATTATTGTCAATTATTTGGTTTCCAACGTCTAATCATTAAATATTTTTTAAGACCAAAAGTTTTGAAAACGTTATCGTAAAAAGTACATTTGGCAGCGAAATAAATGAATCAAAAAGATGAAATTCGGAATTATAAAAGAAAGAAAGACGCCGCCGGACAGGAGAGTGGTTTTCACGCCTGAGGAACTGGCGCGTTTGCAGCAGGAACATCCCGAAGCTGAGATAAAAGTTGAAAGTTCCGACATACGTTTCTTTACGGACCAGCAATATGCCGACCTCGGAATTGAGATTGCCACAGACATGACCGACTGCGACGTTTTATTCGGCGTAAAGGAAGTGCCGGTTGACGCGCTGATCCCAAACAAGAAATATTTTTTCTTTTCACATACGATTAAGAAGCAGCCACACAACAGGAAACTGCTGCAGGCAATCCTCGATAAAAATATAGAACTGTATGACCATGAGACGATTGTGGATGCAGATTTCAAGCGATTGATCGGATTTGGAAGATATGCGGGAATCGTAGGCGCCTATAACGGAATCCGCGCTTTCGGTATCAAATTCGAATTGTTCAATTTGCCTAAAGCCGAAACGCTTTCGGGAAAAGACGCTTTGGTCGAAAAGCTCAAAAGGCAGGTTCTTCCGCCTGTAAAAATTGTCCTGACCGGGCACGGAAAAGTAGGGAATGGCGCAAAGGAAATCCTCGATGCGATGAAAATCAAACAGGTTTCGGTTGAGAATTACCTCTCCAAGATCTATTCGGAACCGGTTTACACCCAGATCGATGTTTTGGATTACAACAAGCGCAAAGACGGAAAACCTTCCGATAAAAAAGATTTCTACCAAAACCCGACCGAATACACTTCGGATTTCGGGCGTTTCACCAAAGTTTCGGATATCTTCATGGCGGGTCATTTCTATGCCAATGACGCGCCGGTGATCCTGACGCGTGAGATGCTCAATGCGCCGGATTGCAAGATCAAAGTCGTTGCGGATATTTCGTGCGACACCAACGGGCCGATTGCCTGCACCATCAAGGCATCCACTATCGCAGAGCCGTTATTTGGCTATTTGCCGAGTGAAGACAGGGAAGTCGATGTGTTTCATCCGGCGGCGATCGTTGTGATGTCGGTTGACAACCTGCCGTGTGAATTGCCTAAGGATGCGAGCGAAGGATTCGGCGAAATGTTCATGGAGCACGTCATTCCGGCTTTTTTCAACGGCGACAAGGACGGAATACTACAGCGCGCGAAAGTCACCGAAAATGGCGAGCTTACTGAGCGATTCAGGTACTTACAGGATTATGTAGATCAAAACCATAAAATAAATGCTTCTTAACGGAAGCATTTTTTGTTTCATGCCCATGCGATTGGAATACTAAAAAATGTATTTATATTTGAGGATAAATCATTGTGTTTTGAAATCTACGGTTTTTAAATTTTTATTCCTTTTCCTTTTTCCGATTGGACTGCATGCCCAGGAATTGCTGCCGTTTGTTGAGAATTTCACCAAATCAGAGTACAATGGCGACAACCAGAACTGGAACATTGCCCAGGGAAATGACAATGCGATGTATTTTGCCAACAACCATTTTTTCCTGCGGTACAACGGCGTGAAATGGGAGAAATACGCTTTACCCAACAATACGATCATCCGTTCGGTAATGATCCTGGGCGACCGGGTTTATTGCGGTTCGTATAAGGAATTCGGATATTGGGAAAGGATCGGCGGAAAGATGAAATACGTTTCGATTTCTGAGAACAGAAACCTCTTTTCGGGCAAATCGGACAATGAGGAAATCTGGAAGATTTTTGTCAAAGGCGGAAAAATCTACTTCCAATCGTTCAACGAGATTTTCATCTATGACGAGCGTGGGATTGAAAAAATCCATTTTCCTTTTCAGATTTCTTATTGCTACCTCATAGACAACCAGATTTACGTCGCTTCTGTCCGCAGAGGGGTTTACCTGATGAACGGGAAGAACTTTATCAGGAAGGAAAATTGGTCGGCGATTGATAATGACGTCATTCACAACATAGAAAAATACAACGGGAAAATTTATATTTTCACCAAAACCAGCGGCATTTTTATTGAAGAAGGCGATAAGTTGATTTTGTGGAATAACTTGTTAAACAACAAGTTGAAGAATGAAGTTATCCTTACTGCAAAATTTGTCGACAACCACACGCTTGCTATCGGGACCGGATTACAGGGCTTGTATCTCGTTGATTTGAAAACCAATTCCTTTAAGAATATCAACCGTCAAAACGCCATTAAGAACAATGCGATTTTGTCTATTTCTATCGATAAGGACAGGGATTTATGGCTCGGGCTTGACAATGGGATTGCGCATGTGGAAATCAATTCGTCGGTGAATGTTTTCTCTGATAATTCGGGGATTCTGGGTTCTGTTTACGGACTCTCAACAACCGACGACGGCTATCTTTTTGTGACCAACCACGGCGTTTTTATCTGCAAGGACAAACAACTGGAACCCGTTCCGAATGGGCAAGGGCAGGTTTGGGACAGCTACAAACTCAACAATGAATACATTATCGGACACAATGACGGCACTTACATTTATGAAGGTTCGGGTTTGAAAAAAGTCAACGATGTCAGCGGCGGCTGGAAATTCTTCAAAAGCAATTACGACCATGCTTATTTCCAGGCGAACTATTCCGGGATTGCCATTTATACGGATACTGATTTCTCGAAAGTCAGATTTTTTGAAGGGCTGACCAAGCCGATACGCAATATCGCCCAGAACAAGCCGCATGAATTATGGGCAGCAGACAATTACCGCAGCCTCTATCACATTACTTATGACGATAATTTCAAGACGCAAAAAATAGACAATGTTTCACAGGTAAATGGCATTGCGAATGATTTTGGCGTTAAGATTTTTAGCTATAAGAATGAGATATTGTTCCTTATCAATAAAGTCTGGTATACCTATAATTCGATTTCGGGAAAACTTGAGAAGAACCCTATTTTCAATAAGTCGTTTAAGAATATTTCGGATATAATTCCGATTGACGACCGCAATTTCCTCATTCTGGATGCGGGGCTGCTATATGTGGTTTCCCAGATCGGCACTAAATTTACATGGGAACTGATCCCTGAAAAATATTATGAGGGTAAACTGATTATGGAAGGTTTGAAAATTGTTAAAACCGGAAATAAAATACTGCTGAATCTTGATGACGGCTTTATTTCGTATGAATTGAACCGCAACAGGGAAAAGGCCGGAAACATTATCATTGAAGGATTTTATCAAGGCAACCTGATTACGCCTGATGTTGATATTAAATACAACCAGCCGGTTGAAATCAATGTTATTTCGGGGAAATACGGTTACAATCACCAGGATTTATTTTACAATCTCAATGGCGGTAAGGTTTATACGCGTATCAGAAAAGGGACAGTGGTACTGAACAATTTGCAAAGCGGCAATCAGGACGTTGCATTTTACTATTTCGACGGGGACAATTACATCAAGGTCGCCCAATATCATTTCGAGGTGGACAACCCATGGTATTTTTCTATTTGGATGGTCTTGTTCTATATTATTGCCATTTCGGGGATTTTCTTCCTGTATTACAGATGGAATAAATTCAGGTATCTGCAAAAACTGCAGCTTCGAGAAGAAGAGTTGAGGCACCAGAAGAAAATCCTCGAGATTGAGCTTAAGGCAGAGAACGAGCTCAACCTGCAGGAATACGAAAAGCACATCCTTGAACTGGAGATACAATCCAAATCTTCCGAAGTTGCGGGGAAATCGCTATCTATCGCCAAGCAAAGCGAGATGATCGAGAACATCCAGCAGATCCTGGAGACTGAAACCGATTTCAATATATTGAAGAATGAGATCCGCAAGGCGATTAAGATCAATGCGGTCAATAAGCATGAATGGGAAACATTTGAGGCGAACCTCAATCAGATCAATAACGAATTCATCATTAATCTGTCTAAGAAGTATCCAAACTTAACTTCAAAAGATATTAAGCTTTGCGTTTACCTGAAGATGAACCTTTCTTCAAAAGAGATTGCCCCGATGATGAATATTTCTTTCCGTGGTGTTGAACTACAGCGCTATCGCCTGAGAAAGAAACTGGGGTTAAGCCAGGAAGAAAGCCTGTCCAAATTTATGTTATCTGTATAATTTTTCTAAAAATCTTACCAATTGTTTAGTTTATTGGCGGTTTAAATAGGATTTAAACTCATCAACACTACATCATTTTTATTTACGAAATCGTTTTCTTTGTTATTAATTGACTGAAAAGCAAATACTTATTATATTTGTGTGGTAAGATGTATTCGTGTAGTAGAAGCATCTGCAACTATAACGTTGTAATTTTATAATTTGGACAGACTAACTCTAGCTTAAAATTATACAGATGAAAAAAATTATTTATGTTTTTTTTGCGTTTCTTCTCCTTCCATTTGCGATGGATGCGCAGGAGATTAGTGGAAACGTATCCGGGACAGACGGGCTTCCGTTGCCGGGAGTAAATATTGTCGTTAGTCCGCAGTTGAGTACGGTTTCCGATTTCGAAGGAAATTTTACAATAGCAACCAGCGCAGGTACTAACCTGACATTCAGTATGGTTGGCTATAAAACCCAAACGGGAAATGCTGCCATGGGCATGAAAATCATTATGGAAGAGGCCACCAACGCGTTGTCTGAAGTTGTAGTTATTGGGTATGGTACGAAGAAAGCGGGAACGATTACGGGTTCTGTATCCCAAATTAAGTCGGCTGATATCGTAAAAACGGCTGCCCGTTCAGCAATTCAGGCAATCCAGGGAAAAGCGGCAGGGATAAATATTGTAACCAATGATGAGCCAGGGGCTGATCCTACCATAAGAATCAGGGGATTGGGGACGATTCTTGCGGGACGAAATCCTTTGTATGTGATTAATGGAGTGGAAACGTATTCCTTAAATGGGATCAGTTCGAATGATATCGAAACAATAGACATCTTAAAAGACGCTTCCTCGCTTGCTATTTACGGACAGAAAGGTTCAAACGGGGTGGTTCTGATTACTACAAAAAAAGGGAAAAAAGGCGATATTAAAATTTCATACGATTCCTATTATGGTCAGAAAAGCATCCTGACTAAAGTGAAGATGGCAGATTCTTATCGTTTTGCCTATTACAATAATACTGCTTTGGGATCTTCGACTTATTTTAACTTCAATCAGCCGACCGATACCGATTGGCTTGATGAAATTACCAGTACAGGTGAAGTGACGAATAATTCGATATCTTTTTCAGGAGCGAGTGATAATACCAGTTATTATTTAAGCGCCAGCCATTATACCGAAAAAGGTATTTTAAACGGCACCGATTACAAACGCACAAATATTATCAATAAGAATGAATACAAGATGTTGGGTGACCGTCTTAAAATATCACATTTCGTCAATGTTTCCATTGAACGCGCCTCGCCAAAACCTTTGAGCGCTTTTACTAATGCGTATAAGCAATCTCCAATTGTGCCGATGCAATATCCAAATGGAAGATGGGGTACGCCTTTGGTAAATACAGATACCGGAATTGTTGATTTAAACGGAACGCATTATAACAAATTTAATAATGTGGCCAATCCCGTCGCCCAACTTTATTATACAAATGAACAAACGAAGGGATTCACGCTTACCGGATCTTTGGCGGCTGAATTGAAATTGTATAAGGATTTGACTTTCACATCCAGTTTTGGCACAACAGCTTTTTGGTTTAAAAGCTATAATTACATTGCAGACCGGGACATAAGTCTCTCTCAGGATCCGTTTTCGACAATAGCTTCTTATAATGCTACATTTGGCACAAAAACGCCCCGGATCAATACTTTAGTGCAATCCAGAGAGGATAGTTACATCTGGAACTGGGACAATTACCTTACCTACAAAAAGACGTTTGGCGTTCACGACATTACCGTAGTTGCCGGTTTGTCAAGGACGACGAGCAACAATACTGAAAAACTTTCGGGGACAAGATACAACGTCCCGCCACAATCCAATTATTGGTATCTGGATTTCTCAACTAATAATGATGGCAGTACCACAAGTCCGGGAAATACGGTAAGTAATAACCATACAACACCAGTAGTTTCTGTTGCGTTTTTCGCAAGGGCGGAGTATGAGCTGATGAACAGATACCTGCTGACTGCGATTGTAAGAAGAGAAGGGATCAGCCCATTCCAGGGCGCCAAAAAAATTGCCGTGTTTCCTTCTGTTTCCGCAGGATGGATTATCAGCAATGAGAACTTCCTTAAGGATTCGAAATTCATCAACAATCTCAAAATCCGCGGTGGCTATGGTGAACTTGGAAATGGCAACGGAGAGACCTATAACAATATCACTTTTACTTCTGGAGCCAATTATTCTTTTGGACAGACGTCGGTCATCAATCCGGGTTCTTTTGTGGCCAACATCAATGACCCAAATCTGACCTGGGAAAAAATGAGGGAAACAGACATTGGTCTCGACTTTTCATTGTTGAAAAATCGCATTACAGGTACTTTTGACTACTACAACAGGAAAACAGATGACGTCATCCTCCCAGTTAAATTTCCATATGTATTGTCAGAAGAAACGACCTACATCAATGCAGGTGGAATAACCAACAAAGGTTTTGAAGGCACACTGAGATGGGAAGACAACATCAATGACAATTTAAAGTATTGGATTGGCGGGAATTTTTCTAAAAACGACAATTCCGTTACCAGAAGCGACAGTCAATATTTCTCGCATTTCTCGGATAGCGGTTCTTTAGGAAACGGACAGGCTACAAAAAAAGTGGTGGTCGGAGAGGCACTGGGAAGTTTCTATGTATACCAGCAAACAGGATATAACGGAGACGGTGCACCGGTATACAATGACATGATAGACGGTGTTCCGGGTTTAACAGATGCAGACCGCGTGAATGCAGGATCATACATCCCGGATTATACTTATGGGATATCATTGGGCTTCAATTACAAGAATGTTGATTTTTCTGTTGATGGCTATGGCGTCGGCGGCAATAAAGTATACAACGGAAAGAAAGCGCAGCGTTTTGGAGGCGAAAACATAGAGTATGATATACTTGACAGT
Organism: Flavobacterium sp.; assembly: GCA_035317805.1. Classification (GTDB taxonomy): domain Bacteria; phylum Bacteroidota; class Bacteroidia; order Flavobacteriales; family Flavobacteriaceae; genus Flavobacterium. Next base: position 9,080 of record DATHGE010000170.1, read on the forward strand.
TTCTGGACGCCAAGTACGCCAAACGCAGAAAATCCAAAACCGAACAACGATGTGCCGCTGGCTTCGACTTATTATATAGAAGACGGTGATTTCTTCAGGATCAACAACATTACTTTGGGTTATACTTTTCCTAAAATGACTGAAAAAGTTGATAAGGTAAGATTGTACGTCTCGGCCATAAATCCATTTATTTTTACGAAATACACCGGCTATTCACCGGAGATTGTAGGGAACGACAGTGGAAATTCATTAGGTACCGCCGGTATAGAACTCGACGCTTATCCAACAAACAGAACTTTTCTAGTAGGTGCAAACGTAAGTTTCTAATAAAAAAAGCAATGAAAAAATATATAAAATATACCAATATCATCAAAGTGCTCTGTATTGCCGCGCTTTTGGTTTCCTGTGATGATGATTTGAATGTCGAGCCAAATGACAAAACGACCGAACTGGATTTCTTAAACAATCCGGACAATGCCATCCAACTCGTAAATGGGGTTTACAATAAGAACCTCGATTATGATATGTATGCATTTTCATGGATCGGAATAACGAGTATCACCTCAGATGATGCTGATAAAGGGTCTTCCCCTGGCGATACAGGTACCGATAAGCACAATCTGGATGCGTTGAATTTTACGTCTTCAAGCGCCTCATTTATTGATGTCTGGAAAGCGCGTTACCAGGGAATTGGCCGTGCCAACAAAGCTTTATTTTATCTGGAGCAATTGACTATTGATCCGGCTTTGAAAAACAGGCTGATCGGTGAAGTGAAATTTGTAAGGGCGCTGTGGTATTTTGACCTTGTCAGGTGTTTCGGCGGCGTCCCGATTGTTACCAGGAGCGATATTGATGTAAACAATACGCAAGCAATCAACGATGTGGTTTACACCAGAAAATCAAAAGCAGAAACTTATGCCCAGATTGAAGCCGATCTTACGGATGCTATAGATAAGCTGCCTCTCAAAAACCAATATGGTGCAACCGATCTGGGACGTGCTTCCAAAGGATCAGCTCAGGGATTATTGGCAAAAGTATTTATGTACGAGGAAAAATGGCAGCAATCCTACGACATGGCAGGAGAAGTGATCAATTCCGGACAATACGCATTGCTTCCTGATTATGCCCAGGTATGGCGGGAAGCAGGCGAAAATGGTTCAGAATCTGTTTTCGAAATCCAGGCAACACTCACAAACGGGCTTCAGGATTACACCAATGTCCAGGGACCACGCGGGACGCCTAATTTGGGATGGGGTTTTAATACGCCTTCGCTCAGCCTCGCCAATTCCTATGAAAGTGGTGATTTGAGGAAAGATGCGACAATAATGTTCGTCCCTTCAACGTTATGGGATGGTCTTGTGGCGCCAACCACCTTAACTAACCCAAGATA
>DATHGE010000171.1:0-6621 GCA_035317805.1 Flavobacterium sp.
AGGCGCAGAACACTCTTCCGCAAGGATGGAAAGGTACTTACAGCAATGTGCGAACGAAAACATGTTCGTTGCCGATTGTACGACGCCGGCCAACTTCTTTCACTTGCTCAGGAGACAAATGAAAACGACTTACAGAAAACCATTGATCGTTTTCACACCGAAAAGCCTGTTGCGCGATCCGAGAGTAGTTTCTACCGCCGACGAATTTGCGACTGGGACTTTCCAGGAAACGATCGACGATACATTCGTAAACAAAAAAGACGTCAAAACACTGACATTCTGCACCGGAAAATTCTATTACGACCTCAATGCAGAGCGCGAAGCCAACGGCAGAACCGATGTCGCACTCGTAAGAATAGAGCAATTATTCCCGTTGCCGACCGAACAATTAAAAGCCATCATTGCCTCTTACCCGAACGCCGACGATTACGTCTGGGCGCAGGAAGAGCCAAAAAATATGGGCGCCTACAGCTTTATGCTGATGAATTTCAACCTGGTTAAATTGAGAGTCGCCTCGTTAAAAGCGTATAGCGCGCCGGCTGCCGGAAGTTATGCCCGCTCTAAAAAACGCCATGCCGCAGCGATTGCGATGGTATTTGATAAGAATTTATTTAATTAGAAGCTATTCCCGCTTTCCGCTGCAATCTTTTTGTTTTGTCACCCCGAGCGCAGTCGAGGGCTTCATAAAACAAAAAGGATTTCCGCTTCAATCGGGACTAGGGCTTCAACATCAACATTGAATATTCGTGAATCGTTATTCAAGCTTCAGAAAAGAAAAAATGTTGAGCAACGAATAACGAATTTTGAAATAAGAAAATATAAAAAACCATAAAATTATAAATTATGATTTTAGAAATGAAAGTGCCTTCACCAGGCGAGTCGATCAAAGAAGTTGAAATCGCGACATGGCTCGTAAAAGACGGCGATTATGTAGAAAAAGACCAGGCCATCGCCGAAGTCGATTCTGATAAGGCAACCCTCGAACTCCCGGCAGAAGCCAGCGGAATCATCACCTTAAAGGCCGAAGAAGGTGACGCGGTTGCCGTAGGTGCTGTCGTTTGCTTAATCGATACCGATGGCGCAAAACCTTCGGGTACTGCCCCAGCTGCGGAAGCCAAGCCAGCCGCTCCGGCCGCTGAAACGCCAAAAGCCGAAGCGCCAAAGGCTGCCGAACCTAAGAAAGAGGAAGCGCCTAAAGCTGTGCCTGCTGCTGCAACATACGCAACTGGAACGCCATCACCGGCCGCCCGCAAAATATTAGACGAAAAAAACATCGATGCTTCAGCCGTTTCCGGAACCGGAAAAGACGGGCGCATTACGAAAGACGACGCGGTAAACGCACAAATTTCTATGGGAACGCCAACCGGCGGCAACCGTGGTTCTGAACGTACCAAATTGTCGATGTTGCGCAGAAAAGTGGCAGAAAGACTGGTCGCGGCGAAAAACGAAACGGCGATGCTCACGACTTTCAACGAAGTCAACATGACGCCGATCAACCTGATCAGGAATGAATACAAAGAGGCATTCAAGGCAAAACACGGCGGACTCGGTTTGGGTTACATGTCTTTCTTTACGAAAGCGGTAACACGCGCTTTGAAAATGTACCCGGATGTGAACTCGATGATCGACGGCAACGAAAAGATCTCTTACGATTTCGCCGATATCTCGATTGCAGTCTCAGGCCCGAAAGGCCTGATGGTTCCTGTAGTCAGAAATGCCGAAGCGCTTTCTTTCCGCGGAATCGAATCGGAAATCAAACGCCTGGCCCTGCGCGCCCGCGACGGACAGATCACTGTTGACGACATGACCGGAGGAACATTCACCATTACCAACGGTGGCGTTTTCGGAAGCATGTTGTCTACGCCGATCATCAACCCGCCGCAATCGGGAATCCTCGGGATGCACAACATTATCGAGCGCCCGATCGCCGTTGACGGCAAAGTGGAAATCCATCCGATGATGTACGTGGCATTGTCTTACGACCACAGGATTATCGACGGACGCGAATCGGTCGGTTTCCTTGTAGCGGTAAAAGAAGGCCTCGAAAATCCTGCTGAATTGCTGATGGATAACAATCCGAAGAAAGCATTGGAATTGTAGGTTTCAAAACACTATAAATAAAAAATCCCGTTCAGACCGAACGGGATTTTTTTATAAATCAATACTGCTAATCAATCGCAACAGCAATATTAAAAGTATCCTTTCACAGATTATCGTTTCACAACACGTAACGTTTTCACTATTCCACCTTGAGAAACAATAACATTGTAGACGCCTGAAGGATATTGGCTTCCTGTTTTTTGGCTATTCAATTCGGAAGCTTGCATTTCTTTTGATTCCACTTCCCTGCCGATCATATCATACACTCTGAGCTGGACCGTTTTTTCAGAGGCACCGGAAATTTCAACCGAGAAATCAGCACTGAAAGGGTTTGGATAAACCGTTGCTTTCCATTCACCCGATTCCGTCACAGTTTCCCCCGACATCCTTAATGGTGCCGCACCAGGAGAGGTGATCTGACAGCTGTTTCCAAATGGCGACCAACTTCCGGTAGTCATTACTGCAACGCGTACATTATAAAGCGATCCCGCTGTAAAAATAGGTGTCGGAACCGAATTGAAGGTAAAGAAATTGCTGCTTCGGTCTAAAATCGTACTCGCATTGTCTGACTGTCTCGTGATTTCAAAACGATATTGCATCGCACCCGGAACGCTGGCAGTAGCGACATTGGTGGTATTGGTCGCGACGATTCCGCCGCAATTGGCCAATGAAAGTGCAGCAGGCGAAGAAACTTCACATGCCGATCCGAAACCCCCGAACTGGCCTGCGCCGGTCTTAATCGCAATCTCAATCTGATACGTCGATCCATAATTGTATTCGGTCAGCATCTGGAGGCTGAACCAGTTCTGGACACGGTCGATGGTCTGTACGATATTCGGCCCCGATGCGCCCGGCGTAATATTGGTTATCCGAAAACGATAGCCGCTAACGCCGGCCAGGCTTGTGGTCGAAATCATTGTATTGATCTTTGGCAATGTCGCCCCGCATTGTGAAGGCGATACCGAAGCCGCTCCGCCGGGTGCCAAAACGGCCGGGGAAGAAACCTGGCAGGCCGGGCCGTAATAGCCTAGCCAGATGCCGTTTCTCTGCAACTGGATCTCGACCGTATAAGTCGTGGCATAGGCATAAACCGGAAATTGGGCCAGTGTGAAATGCGGTACATTTTTTTCGATCACCTGGACCTGTGCGCCATTGGTGAGACGGATTCTGTATCCGGTATATTCTGCTCCAGGAGCAAGCGTTGTGATTCCGATCAGCGAACCGATAGAAGCCAGTGTGCTGTTGCAAAACGAAGGCAGCAGGGAAGTGGTAATCTGCCCGTTCTCGTCAGTCTGTCCGTTGCAGTTGTTGTCGATACCGTCGCCCGGAATTTCGGCAACGCCCGGATTTACATTGGCATTAGCATCATTACAATCGGTGTTGTCGGGCACATATCCGACAGCAGGAGTACAGGAAGTTTGTGTCACCGCCGGGTTTCCGTATGTATCGTTGTCTGCATCTGCATAGTAAGTTGACGGAACGGCGATGGCAAGATCGGATCCGTTGTCTGTTCCGATAGTAGCGATATTGCTGCTGATCACCCTGATCCTGTATCCCGAACCTGCAGCCGTATTTGATGGGATTGTTACATTGATTGCTCCGTCACCCGTTGCATTCAGAGTTCCGATGGCAACCGGAGCCGCGAAGCTTCCCAAAGCGTCGGATAGTTGTGCGGTAAAAATATTTCCCGAAGCATAAAATCCCGGGGCGGTATAATTTACGGCAAGCGCTTGCCCGGCACAAAAAGGAGCTGCCGCAGAAAGTGAACCCACGGCAATGGCATTGGCCGCATAGCCGTTAATCCTTACAAGGTTTGGTTTTGTCGTGTCGCTATTGTAAATCGTGGCTCCGCTTGCGATTATGATTTTTCCGTCAGGCTGGAACATTGCATGGTATACAATACCATTTAGCCCGGTTGGCGAAATAAAACTGGCATCGATTGTGGCGTCGCTGTTCAGTCGCACCAGGCGGTTGACCGTAGTGCCGTTGTAAGTTACGAAAGCACCTCCGACAAGGATTTTCCCGTTAGGCTGGGCAACAATGGTAAGCGGATAATCATTAAGGCCTGTTCCAACATTAAAAGTTGGATCGAAAGTCCCGTCGTTATTGATGCGTGCAAGTCTTGTTGGTGTTCCCGGGTCATAAGTGGTAAAATAACCGCCAATTACGATTTTCCCATCCGGCTGAACCGTGTGTGTCAATATGGTGTTGTTGGTGTAACGGGTCTGGCTGAAAGTTGGATCGGGTGAACCGTCTGCATTGAGTCGGTTGAAATGCCCGCAACTGATATTGTTGTAAGCCGTAAATCCGCCGCCGATGTAAATCCGGTCATCCGGAAGCACGCTCGTTGTCCAGACATAAGAGTTAACTCCGGGTCCGCTCAGGAAACTGGTGTCAATTGTCCCGTCGGGATTCAGGCGAAGCACCCCTTTTTTGGCGGTTGCATTGAAAGTCGTAAACAAACCGGCTGCGATAATTTTCCCAGTCGATTGTAGTGAAATGGAGATTACGTCGCTGTTGGCTCCCGTTCCCGGATCAAAACTGATGTCAACCGATCCGTCGGCATTGAGACGCGCGATATTTTTTCGGGGCGTACCGTTGAAATTGGCAAAGTTTCCACCAATCATCACTTTTCCGTCAGGCTGAAGCGCCAGGCAATAAATATTATTGGTGCTCAAGGGAAGCCCGGTTCCGGGATCAAAACTGGTGTCAAGCGTTCCGTCGGTGTTGACGCGCGCGATGCCGCTTCTTGGCGTTCCATTGTAATTGTCGAAAGTCCCGGCAATGATAATCCTGCCGTCAGGCTGAGTCGCCGTTGCAAAAACAGAAGTGTCCGGGCCGATGCCGGTGTTGAAACTAAAATCAATCGTACCCGGCTGTGCAAAAGTAATCGTGGGAATCAGGCAGACGAAAAGCAGTGTAATTTTTTTCATAGTAATCACATGTTAGTTAGGGTAATTGTAAAAATTTTAGCAGGAAAACCTATCGTTTGCTTTGAAGAAAAAAATAGTATAAGGTAATTTTTCACCATAGCTAAGGTTTTGATTTTCAAATGTAATTAAAAAAGTTACTGTAAATACAGGTAGCAATTGTAGTAATCGATAATGCCCTTGCCCTGCAACAGCACATCGGCGCCGATGATTCCCTGTACGGCCTTTGCCTTGTGTTCGCGCAACGCCAGATTCACATGCGACAGGTCGAAGATCACAAGGTTGAAATCAGGGTCTTTCCAGGTTCCGAGTTTGAGTTTGTTGCCTTTGGCCAATTGCGTAAACATCCCGGTGGCACCGGCTCCCGCAGCTTTTGTTTTCGAGTGTCCGGCGTTAAGCCTGAACAATTCGATATGCTCAAAATCCACACAGCTGTTCGAAGCGCCCGTATCAAGGATGAAATTTCCCTTAACGCCATTGATTTCTGCCCGGATCAGCAAGTGCTGTGTCTTGGTAATCTTGAACTTGATCTTTTTATATTTTTCCTTCTTAAGGATGTCCTGCAGGTCTTTCATAGCATGGGAATGAAAGCCAAATGTAACCTAAAAATCCAATAATCTGAAAATCTCCCAAACCAAAAAGCTAACTTTGCGGTTCAATATCCTACGATGACGATTACTGATACCCATACGCATTTGTACAGCGACGAGTTCGATTCCGATCGCGATGAAATGATTATGCGCGCCATTGATAAAGGCGTGACCCGTTTTTTTATCCCGGCGATCGATTCTTCCTGCACCGCTTCCATGTATGAATTGGAGCAGCAATATCCTGAAAATGTATTCCTTATGATGGGGTTGCATCCAACTTACGTCAAGGAAAATTACCTCGCGGAATTGCAGCATGTCGAAAACGAGCTCGCCCGCAGGAAATTCGTGGCCATCGGTGAAATCGGGATTGATCTGTATTGGGACCAGTCGACTTTGGAAATCCAGAAAATCGCTTTCCAACGCCAGATCCAACTCGCAAAAAGATACCAATTGCCCATCAACATCCATTGCCGCGATGCTTTTGATGAAATCTTCGAGGTGTTGGAATCGGAAAAGTCACCCGAACTTTTCGGGATTTTCCATTGCTTCACCGGAACCTGTGAACAGGCGCTTCAGGCGATTTCCTATAACATGAAGCTTGGCATCGGCGGCGTGGTCACTTTCAAAAACGGCAAAATCGACCAGTTCCTGAACCAGATCGACCCAAAACACATCGTGCTCGAAACCGATTCGCCTTATCTCGCACCGATCCCTTTCCGCGGCAAGCGCAACGAAAGTGGTTATATTGTGAATGTCGTGGCGAAGCTGGCAGCCATTTATGGCACTTCCGTGGAAGAAATCGCGCGCATCACCACCGAAAATTCAAAGGCAATTTTCGGGATTTAAATCGGCCTGATTTTCAATAAAATTTCGTTCTTTTGTGAATACGTTATAAAAAGACCAAGATGCAAAGATTTGACGCGATTCGTCCTTACTATGATGCCGAAATAAATGATGCGCTTAAGAAAGTCGTCAACCATCCGATGATGAAGGCGCTGATG
>DATHGE010000172.1:0-11535 GCA_035317805.1 Flavobacterium sp.
ACAAAAGCCGCCTGTCGTATAAAGGTTTCGGCAGCAGCAATCCGATTTATCCGCTGCCTGAAAAAGACGAGGCGCAGCGTGCAGCCAACCGCCGAGTGGAGATCGTCATCGTCGCAAATTGAATTTAAAAAATGAAACTCAAAATTATCGCACTGCTGTTTTTCCTTTCCGGCTCGGTTTCGGCGCAGCAACAATTCACGGTATATTTTGAGTTCGACCAATATTCGCTCAACACGATAGCAGCCAACCGACTGGATTCGCTGCTTGGAGTCAACGGCAATATCGAGGTGACCAAACTGTACGGTTTCTGCGATTGGAAAGGCACCAACCCTTACAACGATTCGCTTTCACTGAAGCGCGTCCATACGGTTTTCGATTACCTCAAAACGAAGAATATCAAAGTGAGCGACAGCCATGAAATCCGCGGTTTCGGGGAAGATTTTAAGCAATCAAAAGTACAGGCTGAAAACCGAAAGGTCGTCATTGTCTATGAACCGAAAAGCACTTCCGTTAAAATGACCGCGACCGAAAATTCCAATTCGGGATTGCAGGATAAAATTAAAAATGCCAAAACCGGCGACCTGATTAAACTGGAAAATATCTATTTCTTCAATATGTCGCCGCGCATTTTGCCCAGATCCAAAACCACGATGCACGATTTGCTGTGCGCTTTACAGGACAACCCGAATCTGAAAATTGAAATTCAGGGCCATATCTGCTGCCAGGAAAGCGGCGACATCAACAGCCTTTCGGTCCAGCGCGCCAAGGCGATTTATAACTTTTTGGTGGCGAATAAGATCAACCGCAAACGGCTTTCGTTTAAAGGTTTCGGCGTGACCAGGCCGATCCATCCGATCCCTGAAAAAACCGAACTGGAGCAGGATGAAAACCGTCGTGTCGAGATTATGATAGTCGAAAACTAAAGAACTTATCGGCGCAGTTGCTTCATGCGCAAACCGGCTGCACTATCGGCAATAAGGCTTTCCAACCGGCTGATTTGCGTTTTTTCCTGTTTCGCTGTCATCACTAAATGAATCGCGGTTTTGCGGTAACCTGGCGGCTGTGAACAGAAGAAATCCCATGCTTTTTTATTAGCCCTGAATATTTTTTCATAGGCTGGCGTCAATGATTTTTCTTCGGTTTCATGCGAATAAATACCAGATTTGCTGTCTTTTCGTTTGGCAAAAGCAGCCAGTCCCGCCGGTTGCATGAGTCCGGCTTTTGTAAGCACTTCCATTTTGTTAATGTTGACCGTGCTCCAGATGCTGTCGGATTTCCTCGGCGTAAAACGGATCGTGTAGCTATCGGCATCGACTGATTTGCGCACACCGTCGATCCAGCCGAAACACAATGCCTGATCGACAGATTCCGGCCAGGTCATGCTGGGTTTTCGGGAGCCGACTTTGTGGAATCCGACGAGCAGTTCGGTTTCTTTTTCGTGGTTTTTGGAAAGCCATTTGCGGAAGTCGTTCTGGTCTTTGAAGAAATGTGGTTTCATAGAGTTGCTGAGTTTGCTGAGTGCCTGTCCCGAAGCATCGGGGCCAAAATTAGCAAAAAAGCTGTTTTATTGCGACTGCCTAGCCCTGATTGTAATGGAAATCCTTTTTGCTTTTGTAAAATGCACCTCGACTGCGCTCGGTGTGACAAAGCAAAAAGATTGCAATGGAAAGCGGGAAAAATGCTCCTAAAAAATCCGACAATCTGACAATCCGACAATCTAAAAATCCTATCTTTGCGCCACAACTACACAACGACACAAATGAGTTCAGATACTTCCAAAAGGTACGCGCTGCGCGGTGTTTCAGCATCGAAGGAAGACGTGCACAACGCCATAAAAAACATCGATAAGGGTTTGTTCCCGCAGGCTTTCTGCAAAATCGTTCCCGATTATCTGACGGGCGACGAACAATATTGCCTCATTATGCATGCCGATGGCGCAGGGACAAAATCGTCCCTGGCGTATTTGTATTGGAAGGAAACCGGCGATATTTCGGTGTGGAAAGGCATTGCACAGGACGCGTTGATTATGAATATCGACGACCTTTTGTGTGTGGGCGCGACCGATAATATCTTGCTGTCGTCGACGATCGGACGCAATAAGAATTTGATTCCGGGTGAAGTGATTTCGGCGATTATCAACGGGACGGAAGAATTGATTGCGGACTTGAAAACGTTCGGCGTCACGATCCATTCCACCGGCGGCGAAACGGCTGATGTGGGCGATCTGGTGCGCACGATTATCGTAGATTCTACCGTAACGGCAAGGATGAAACGCGCTGATGTTGTTGACAATGCGAATATCCGGGCGGGCGATGTCATTGTCGGTTTGGCTTCTTTCGGCCAGGCAAACTACGAAAAATCGTATAACGGCGGCATGGGCAGCAATGGGCTGACTTCGGCGCGTCATGACGTTTTTGGGAAATACCTCGCAAAGAAATATCCCGAGAGTTTTGATTCGGAAGTGCCCGAAGAACTGGTTTATTCCGGCCATGTGACTTTGACCGATGCGGTGGAACATTCCCCGATCGACGCCGGAAAACTGGTGCTTTCGCCAACGCGTACGTATGCGCCGATTATCAAAAAAATTCTCGAAAAATATACTCCGGAAGACATTCACGGCATGGTGCATTGCTCGGGCGGCGCGCAGACGAAAGTGCTGCATTTTGTGAAAGATGTCCACGTGATCAAGGACAATTTATTTCCGGTTCCGCCATTGTTTAAGCTGATCCAGGAGCAATCCAAAACCGATTGGAAGGAAATGTACCAGGTTTTCAACTGCGGACACCGGATGGAAATTTACGTCCCGTCGAAACTTGCCAACGACATCATCGATATCTCGAAATCTTTCGGCGTCGATGCACAAATCGTCGGTCGGGTAGAAGCGGCCGAAGGCAAAAAACTCACGATTGAAAGTGAATTTGGCGTTTTTGAATATTAGGAGCTGATTCCGCTATACACTTCAATCTTTTCCCGCGTTCTCGATACGCGCTTTGCAAGCGCACTCGAACGGACGGGAAAAGGATTTCCGTTTCTATCGGGGCTAAAAAATCCGCGTTCATCTGCGACCAGCCGTTTTTCTATCCGCGTCCAATACTTAAAGCATGAATACTAATTTCAATTTCGACCAAAACCTGACCCTCGAAGACGATTCGGTTCTACTGCGGCCTTTACAGCAATCTGACGTGGAAAACCTGCTGTATTTTTCCAACAACGAACCCGATACCTGGTTCTATTCGCTGATTCGCGCCAACGGGAAGGAAAATCTCGAAAATTACATCAATATCGCATTAACGGCACGCGATAGCAAAACCGAGTTCCCTTTTATCGTATTCGACAAAAAATCCGAAAGATATGCGGGAAGCACCCGTTTCTACGACATCAATTTTCCGTTCAGGACTTTGCAGCTTGGCTATACCTGGTATGGAAAGGATTTCCGGGGAACAGGATTGAACAAGCATTGCAAATACCTGCTGCTTGGCTATGCTTTTGAAACACTCGGAATGGAACGCGTCGAATTCCGCGCCGACAATAACAACGAAAGGAGCATCGCCGCCATGAAAAGCATCGGCTGTAAAGTAGACGGCGTTTTGCGCAGCAACTCACCGACATTTGGAAGTGAAATCCGCCGTGACAGTATCGTACTGAGTATTTTGAAAGACGAATGGTTTGGCGGTGTAAAAGAAAACCTAAAAAAGAAATTATGAAAATTAATCCAAAAAACGGCATCGGCCAATTGCTTTTCGGAATGAAAAAAGGCGATGTGGCTGCAATCTTCGGAAATCCAGACAAGGAATATAAAGACGAAGACGAGAACCTGATCCAGACTTACAATACACAAAAACTACGGCTGACTTTTTATATGGAAGAAGATTTCAGGCTCGGCTACATCATTGGTGCTGCTGCAGATTTGGAACTGTTCGATCATAAGATTATTGGAAGGAAACCCGAAGAGGTCCAAAATGAGCTTAAAGCGAAAGGCCTGCTTAAATGGACGAAAGAAGCTTTCGATACCTACGAAAATTGGTTCAACGAGGATTATTGGATTGTATTGCAGACCGAGTTTGGGGAAGTCGTAAAGTTTGAGCTCGGTGCCATCATCAATGACCAGGACGAATTTGACTGGAAATTTAAAGGCAAATAAAAAAGGGATTGCAATGACGCAATCCCTTTTTTGTATTAAAACAGAATTTATTTTTTTGGTGTGGCCGGTGCAATTGGAGCGGCAGGAGTTGCCGGTGCCGGTTTGTTTTCAAACATCTCCACTTCGAAGATGATATTGGCGTTTGGCGGGATGACACCACCTGCACCTTTTTCGCCGTAGGCAAGATTGGCAGGGATGAAGAGCACCACTTTTTCGCCATAATTCATGTTGTTGACACCTTCAAGAAATCCAGCGATCAACCCTTCTTTCTTGCCATATTGGAAAGGGAATGGTTCGTAGCCGTTTTGTTTTGCCCTGTTTTCGTCATATTTCCCGTAAGCCTTTACGACATCTTCGTAGCTGCTGTCAAACAATGACCCGTCTTCGAGATAACCTGCATAATGGATAAATATCTGCGCGCCGTCGGCAGGTTTCTTGCCATTTCCGGTCTTGATGGTCGTATATTCCAATCCCGTAGCCGATTTGGTAGCCCTTTTCCTGATCATTGCAAGGTCTTTTACTTTGGCCGCCTTTACAGGCGCATATTTTTCATCATAGACTTTTTTGGCTTCGGCATCGAGGGCAGCCTGTTTTTTGTGGGCTTCTTCTTTTGCTGCGTTTTCTGCCGCTTTGGCTTCAGCCATTTTCTTGTCTTCTTCCGGTTTGCCCGCGAAATAATCAGCGAATACTTTAGGCGCATCGAATTTTTTGGCATCGGCGCCTTTCCTTACGATGGTGAGTTTGGTGATGAGGTCGTTCTGTTCGATCAGGTTCACCACATCCTGGCCCGAAGTCACATAACCAAAAATGGTATGTTTCCCTGTGAGCCAAGGCGTTTCTTTGTGCGTGATAAAGAACTGGCTTCCATTGGTTGCCGGGCCGGAGTTGGCCATCGCCAGAATCCCGCCTTTGTCGAATTTAAATTCAGGGACAAACTCATCCTTGAAGCTATAGCCCGGGCCGCCTTGTCCTGTTCCCTGCGGATCGCCGCCCTGGATCATGAAGTCTTTAATGACACGGTGGAATTTCAGTCCGTCATAATATTTTTTCCCTTTCAGGGCCGGATCGGTAACAGCGGCATTAGTGCCTTCTGCCAATGCGACGAAGTTGGCCACGGTTACCGGAACTTTTTTGTATTCCAGTTCCACAGTAATTTTTCCCTTGGTGGTTTCAAATATCGCAAACATACCGTCTGCTGAAGGTGCCGGGCTTGTTGTCGCTTTTGTAGCTGTAGCGGCCGGCTGTTTTTTTGCAACAGGTTTTTTTGTAGCCTGTGCGTAGCTGCACATCATTCCTAAAAACAATAAAACTATAACTTTAATTTTCATTTTTTTTGATTAAAAACTCCTTACTCATTTCGCAATTGCAGGGACTTTCAGGTTTATTCCCTTTGTATTTTTGTCGTTATTTCTTTTCTAAAAGTTCCACTTCGAAGATGAGGTTCGCGTTTGGCGGAATAACTTCCCCCGCACCCTGCGCACCAAAGCCAAGGCTGGCTGGAATAAACAGTACGGCTTTGTCGCCATATGACATATTTTCAAGGCCTTCTATAAATCCCGGGATCATGCCGTCTTTGCGTCCGCATTGGAATTGTATCGGAGTATAACCGTGCTGGTTTTCGCGCTTCTCGTCATACTTACCGAATGTTTTGGCCACGTTTGCCTCGCTGGTATCGAAGAGTTCGCCATTTTCGAGGAATCCCGAATAACGGATATCCTGCATCACGCCGGTTGCCGGTTTTTTACCTTTCCCTTTTGAAACGATGGTAATGGCCAGTCCGCTTCTTAAATCTTTCGCCTTTTCCCTGATCGCTTCAAACGCGGCCACTTTCTGTTCTTTTACCGCTTTGTATTTGGCGTCGTAGATTTTTTTATTCTCGGCGTCAGCCAGGGCTTGTTTCTTTTGGTTTTCCGCTTCATGCGAAAAGAAATCGGTGAATATTTTTACAGCATCAAACTTCTTGGCAGCTTCGCCTTTGCGGATGATGGAGACTGAAACGATATCGTCATTCTGCTCTATTTTATTCACCACATCCATTCCTGTCCCAACGACGTGGCCGAAAATTGTATGCCTGCCGTCAAGCCATGGCGTCGCCACATGCGTGATGAAAAACTGGCTGCTGTTGGTGCCCGGTCCTGAATTGGCCATCGCCAGCACACCGCCCTTGTCAAAATGCAGGTCGGGAACAATCTCATCCTTAAATTTATAGCCGGTATCTCCGGAGCCATTGCCCAGCGGATCGCCGCCCTGAATCATAAAATCCTTGATAACGCGGTGCCATTTGAGACCATCATAAAAAGACTTGCCTTTAAACTGCTCGTTTACAAAAGTGTTTTTTCCTTCGGCGAGGCTCACAAAATTGGCCACGGTAACGGGTGTCTTTTCAAAGTCCAATTGCACAGTGATCGTGCCTTTGTTGGTTTCGATATCTGCATACAAACCGTCAGGAAGATTATTGTCCTTTTCCTTTTTGCAGGAAACGATACACAACGCGGCAAACAGCAGCAGAAAAATTCTTTTTTTCATAATTATTCGGTAGTGGTTTTAATCTCGGGTTTAAAATCGGTCAGCGTGACCGTGTAGATGAGCGGCTCGTTGTGGCCGATCCTTCTGTTGTCGCCATGGTAGCCATAGGCAAGGTGCGAAGGGAACAGGAAGGTAACGGTTTCATTCTTGTGCATGAGCTTGATGCCGTGGCGGAGTCCGATAATGATTTTTTGCTCCTTGTCCACATGGTATTCCTGCGGACGCAATTCCAGTTCGGTATAAATAACATTGCCGTTCAGGTCTTTGACCTCGTAGTTGAAATAAGCGATATCGCCTTTTCTCGGACGCAAAGTATCCTGTGCATTTTTCGCATCATAGCGGTACCAGTAGCCTTTGTTGGAAGCGATGTATTTTACATTCGGATCACTTTTCATAATCGAGTCGATCTTGCCTTCCTCACCGGCGATCAGTTTTTTGTTGCGCGCCACCGATTCATTCATAAACGTACCCGAAGACCGTGATACCGGCTGCCTGGCCTGTTGTTGGGAACAGCCCAACGCCATTGCGGCACACATTACTATCAATAGGATGATTACAATTACTTTTTTCATAATTATTTTTTTGTTTCACGTAAAATGGACTCGAATTTCTTTACGGTCTCTTCCATAGACAGATTCGATTTTCCCCCTGCCGCATTGATATGTCCGCCGCCACCGAAATGATCACGTGCAAATTTATTCACATCGAAACTGCCCTGCGAACGGAACGAGATCTTGATGATCTTCTCATCGGCGTGTTCGATAAAAATCGCCGCAAAAATAATATCTTTTATGGACAACCCATAGTTGACAATGCCTTCAGTATCGCCTTTAACATAATTATACCGGTTGAGTTCTTCCTGCGAAAGCGTGATGTAAGACGTTTTGTATTCGGGAAGCACTTTCATATTCTGCAATGCCTGGCCGAGCAACTGCAGGCTGTCATAGGATCCGTTGTCAAAGAGTAATGCCGGGATGATGGAATTTTCCACACCAAGGTCGATCAGGTCGGCGACAATACGGTGTGTGGTTCCGGTAGTTTTTGGAAAACGGAACGAACCGGAATCGGTTAATATTCCCGTATAAATGCACGTAGCGATATCTTTGTCGATCAGGTCGCGTTTGCCAAGATCACAGATGAAGTTGAATACCATCTCGCAGGTCGACCCGAAAGCGGTGCTTGAAAAAGTATATTTGGCGTAGGCATCCGGTTTTTCATGATGGTCGATCATGATAAAAGGAACCTTGAGTTTGTTGATTACAAATTCCATTTCGCCCGTACGGTGCAATGCGTTAAAGTCGAGGGTAAAAATCAATTCCTGCTCCTTGAGGATTGCCGCGACATTTTCCTTGTCCTTTTCATAAACCAAAACAGTCTCTGAAGCAGGAAGCCAGTTTAGAAATTCAGGGGATTCATTCGGTGCGATAACAACCGGCTTATGGTTCATTTTGAGTAAAAAAAGATACATCGCCAAGGTCGAACCCATAGCATCTCCATCAGGGCTGCGGTGTGGAATAATGGCAATCTTTTTAGGCTCCGAAAGCAATAATTGTATGGCCTGAATGTCTGAATTTGTCATAGACTGCGAAGTTACATTTTTTTAGCAAACACGAAACAATTTAACAAGTTCTTACGATTTATTTTGCCAAAGAAAGTCCGGCCCAAACGGCGGCCAAACCGATAAAAATACTTGCGCCGATGTACAGCAGTGCGAGTCCGGAATGGTTGTTCTGCAATAGCGAGACATTCTCAAAACCGAAAGCGGAAAAAGTGGTGTATCCGCCGCAAAATCCGGTGATGAGGAACCATTTGAGATTGGAATCGGCCAGCTGGTTTTTATCGAGCAGTCCGACAATCAATCCGATCAGGAAACAGCCCAGGATGTTGGTGAGGAAAGTAGCCAGCGGAAATGACGACGCGTAAAATTTCTGCACGAAAAGTGACGTCAGGTAACGCAATACACTTCCAATTGCCCCGCCAATCGCCACTAAAAGTATTGTTCTGAACATAGTTTCATTAAATTAGTTAGCCACGAATTTCACAAATTTACACAAAAATAATTCGTGCACATTGGTGAAATTCGTGGCTAAAATAGAATCGATATCGTTTATTTCTGCGTCGCAATGACGAAGTTGAGTTTCAGCTTAACGCCCATTTGCATCAAATCGACCAGATCCTGAATCTTATTGTCGGCGGGAACGCGTACCACAACCACTTTGTCGTTGCGAAAGGTCGTTTCATTAAACAATGCCTGCTCAAGCTTGTCGAACGGAATCTCTTCCTTATTCAGGAAATACTTTTTGTCTTCGGTAAGTGAAATACTGATGTGGTCTTTGTTGGTCGTTTCGTTCGATTCCGCTTTAGGCAATGTCAGTTTGATAACATTCGGATTCGCCAAAGTGGAAATGATCAGGAAAAACAGGAACAAAAAGAACATGATATCGCTCAGTGACGACGTCGGTATTTCAGGATGAAAGCGCTTGTTTCTTTTAATTGCCATTTTGCGGTTCCTGTATTACGTTGATGATTTCGAGCGTCTGTCTTTGCACTTTGAGCGTAAAACCGTCAATCATCATATTAAACAAATGGTAACCGCAGTAAGCGACAACGCCCACTACGAGTCCGGCGCCCGAAGAAATCATCTTCTCGTACAAACCTCCTGAAATTGTCTGGATGTTCAGATTTCCGGTATTCGAAATCGTATGGAAAATCTTGATAACCCCTGAAATGGTTCCGATAAATCCTAAGATCGGGGCGATACCCGAAATCAGTCCAAGATAACCGAGGCTTTTTTCCATCTGGCCGATCTCGATGTTTGCGGTCTGTTCCATCACCGATTCGATTTCGCCGATCGGTCTTCCGATGATCGAGATGCCACTTCTCAGGATATTTCCCGAGGCGGTATTTTCACGGCTACAAAGCATGATCGCGTTGTCGAGCCTTCCGGTTTTGAGCTGCATTTTCACTTCCGACAGCAGATTCGTGTCCTGTTTCGTCGCTTTCCTGATCGATAAATAGCGCTCAATGATTACGTATACACAGAAAAAAAGCAATACGATCAGCGGATAAATCATGATACCGCCCTTGAGCAGGAAATCGAGATAGGAAATATTTTCCGTAACACTTACTTCGGTCGTTCCGGCAGCGGCAGTTGCTGCGTTGGCAATGGTATCGGTAACTGGTGCGGCCTGTAACAGGATGTTTAAAATCATCATAGAAATTGTCGTTATAGAGTAAGTTTACAAAAATGCGCAAATCTTTTATAAGCCCTGTGCTAAAACGAAATATTTTATGAACAGTATTTTCGGCTTACTGTGGATAACGGCAAAATCGTGAAATAATTATAGGCGG
Organism: Flavobacterium sp.; assembly: GCA_035317805.1. Taxonomy (GTDB): domain Bacteria; phylum Bacteroidota; class Bacteroidia; order Flavobacteriales; family Flavobacteriaceae; genus Flavobacterium. The sequence continues at coordinate 10,019 of DATHGE010000172.1, forward strand.
ATTTGAAAAACTGCTTTTTTGTAAAAGGCAGCTAAAGAGGGTTTTTATTGTAGATTCCTTCGGGTTTGTTCGGGGTTTCCTTGGTAAACGGGCGTTTTATGCAAACAAACCCCGAACAAAGGTGCAATCAGGCCTTATTGGGTTGGATCGGTAGCAACAGTTAGCCAATGTGAATTTGCGATATTAAAACGATACAGGTAACTTATAATTTTTTTCTTTTTTTGGAGAGATTTCCACTCCAAACAACGTTCACCGAATGCCTGTTGCAAATAGCAATTAAGTGAGGTAATCAGGGCTAAGTTTTCCTGCTTTAGTTTCGTTTCTAATTTTCCTGAAATTCCATTTTTACATTCTAAAAATTAAAAGTATTTTTGCACATGCAACACAACGTACTTATCTTAGATTTCGGATCGCAATACACACAACTTATTGCGCGAAGGGTTCGGGAATTAAACATATTCTGCGAAATCTTTCCTTACAATCACATTCCGGGTGATTTATCAAGTTATAAAGCGGTAATCCTTTCGGGAAGCCCATTTTCGGTCAGGGGCGACGATGCCCCGCATCCCGATCTGTCGCAGATCCGCGGAAAAATGCCTTTGCTCGCCGTTTGTTACGGGGCGCAATATCTGGCGCATTTCAGCGGTGGCGAAGTGGCTCCGTCCAATACCCGCGAATACGGCCGCGCCAATCTGAACTACATCAAAAACGAAGAGGATTTCTTCTATGGCGTTTCCGAAAATTCACAGGTGTGGATGTCGCACAGCGATACGATTAAAAAACTGCCAACCAACGGCATCAAACTCGCGAGCACGCATGATGTCGAAAATGCCGCTTTCCGTATTGAAGGCGAGCCGACCTACGCGATCCAGTTCCACCCCGAAGTATACCATTCAACCGACGGCAAACAGATTCTCGAGAATTTCCTCGTTAAGATTGCCGAAGTCCCGCAGAATTTCACCCCGAATGCCTTTGTGGAAGAACAGGTGGCGGAACTCAAAGCAAAATTAGGAAATGACAAGGTCGTCCTCGGATTATCGGGCGGCGTCGATTCGACCGTTGCGGCGGTTTTATTGCACCAGGCAATCGGAAAGAACCTCTACTGTATTTTTGTCAACAACGGGCTGCTGCGCAAGAATGAATTCGAAAGCGTACTGCACCAATATAAGGACATGGGACTGAATGTGAAAGGCGTCGATGCGTCGGAACGTTTCCTCTCGGCATTGGCCGGAATCGAAGATCCCGAAAAGAAACGGAAAGCGATCGGAAACGCCTTTATCGAAGTTTTCGATGACGAGGCGCACCAGTTGCAAGACGTTGTCTGGCTTGCCCAGGGAACCATTTATCCCGATGTGATCGAATCCGTTTCTGTCAAAGGGCCGTCAGCTACAATCAAATCGCACCACAATGTCGGCGGTTTGCCCGATTTCATGAAACTCAAAATCGTCGAGCCGCTGCGGATGCTGTTCAAGGATGAAGTGAGAAGGGTTGGCGCCACGCTTGGAATCGATGCCGAA
>DATHGE010000173.1:0-2888 GCA_035317805.1 Flavobacterium sp.
GAAAACCAGATCCGGTTTGTGCTGTTCGATCAAAGCTTTCGCTTCGGTACTTTTTTGGGTGGTCGCAAGGATTTCCACATCGTTAAATTTCTGCAATTCATGCTGCAGGGTAACCAGTGCATGTCTTTCATCATCAATTAAAATAACCCGTATCATAGTCTATATTTTTAAAGTTATTACTACCGCCGTCCCTGAAGGATTTCCATTTTCATCGGCTAAGTCCAATATTTCCACTGCGTTTTCAGGATGCAGCATCAGGATGCGCTGCAGTGTGATTTCGATGCCGTACGATTTGTGGCTGGTTTGCTGTTTCTTGAGCCTTTTCGCCGCTTCCCTTCCGATACCGTCGTCTTCGATGCGGATGACCAGTTTCTGATTTTCTTCGGCCACCGAAATATACAAATTTCCGGGCGTCGGTTTGTGGTTGAGTCCGTGCCAGATCGCATTCTCTACAAAAGGCTGCAAAATCAGCGGCGGCACTTTGACCATTTCGTTGTTCCTGATTTTTTTCGCCACTTCAATCGTGTAGTCGAACGAATGCTCCAGGCGCACGGCTTCGAGTTCAAGATACAATTTTAAGGCCTGCAGTTCATGCGAAAGCGAAATGGATTCTTCCTTAGAATATTCGAGAATGTTGCGCATCAGTTTGGAGAAAGTCGTCAGGTAACCGCTCGCCGCCTCGGTCTTATTTTCGATGATGAAACTGTTGATCGAATTGAGCGTGTTGAACATAAAATGCGGGTTCATCTGCGCGCGCAATGTCTGCATTTCAGATTCCCGGATTTTCTGCATGTACTGTGCCTCTTTTCGTTGCCGCGCCAGAAAACGCCTGTTCATCAAAACAACAATCGCAATGGCGATGGCGGCCAGCAAAACAAAAAACCAGGCCGAACGGTAAAATGGCGGATGTGCGACCATTTCAAGCTTCAGGGTTTTGGACTGCCAATGGCCCATGTGGTTGCCGGTTTCGATCGTGAGTTCGTAATTGCCGGGGACGATATGATTCAGGGTCAGTTCGGGATTGTTGCCGAGCGCGTTCCAATGCTTGTCGCCTTTGAATTTATACCTGTAAAGCACCTTCTGCTTATCCGAAAAGGAAAGGTTAGAGAAATACAGCGTCATGTCATTCTCGTCTTTAGACAATTCGATGCTTTTGGAGGTGGTTTCGCGCGCAATCCCATCGACCTTGATTTCGGTCAGTTCCAGGCGGTTCAGGTTTTTAGGCTCGAGCAATTTTTTGATATCGATCACCGTAAAGCCATTGTCGGTCCCAAGCGCAAAAGTGCCGTCATTGAGTTTTTTAAAGCCATAAATGAGATCATCGGTCAGCAATCCGTCAGCCTGCGAAATGCGGATGATTTCATCGCTTGCGGGATGGTAGACATGTAATCCGTCGCCGGTCGCAAAGACCACGTTGTTGTCATTGTCCAGCGCAATGCCTTCGATACGGCCATTTGCAATCGGATAATTGTTGATATCGACAAGCTTCCTGATATTGCCGTCTGCTTCCACAAAATTAAAACCGCCGTAGCCCGAAAAAAGCAGTTCGCCATTTTTGGCGGTTGCTATCCTGTTGACATAATCGCCGAAATATTTCCTCCGGTCGGCATTGGCTTTGAGATCCGAATTGTCTATAAAACGGTTCTTATCCCTGTCGTAAAAAAACATGCCGTAGCTTTTTGGCGACCAGCCGGCGAGCCATATGGTTCCGTCGGTGTTTTCAAGCATGTCGTTCCAGGTATTCTCCGCCCATAGCAAATTTGTGTTGGCAAACGGCGTCTCAATTTTTGAGAGCGAAGGCCATCTGTAACGCTGTATTTCGCTGTTGGCGTACAAAAGCCACAGTTCCTTATTTTTGGAAATCAGTGTTTTTTTTATGGTCCCGGCAGGCAGATCCGGCAGGTTTATCTTCGCAATCGCATTGCCTTTCACTTCAAACAATCCCTTGTCGGAAGCCAGCAAAACGGTTTCATCACAAATATTGATATTGCTGAAATGCACGTCTTTTTCGGCACATTCATAGGATTGCCATTGCTTGTCCGAATCCACCGACCAGATAATATTTTGCTTTCCAATCAGCCAGATTTTACTTTTCCCGTACTGCTCGATCGTGCCGACAGGATTTCCGCCGATGCCGGCTTGCGGAATCTTGAAATCGGTAATCGCTTCCACCGGCGTCAATTTTACCAGCCCTTTGTTGGTTGAAACCCATAGGAGCCGCGTGCGCTTGTCGGAAAGCACATGGTTGATCTGCGACTGCACGGCGGAATATAAAACGCTGTATCCGTAATGGTCCTGCGCCATCGTGTAAATCTGCTGCCGTGTGTAAATGACGGGTTTTTCACCCGCAAGCATTCCGAAGCCAAGCACCGCATCGCCAACGGGAAGTTTGGGAAGCCAGGAAACACGGTGCGTCCTGATGTCGATATTTCCGATGCGACCATCATGGAGTGCGAATAAAATATGGTGTACATCTGATTTAAATGCCGAAACATAAGACAATATGCCGATATCCGGATCCGGATGCCGCTTTAACCTGTTGTCAAGTTCATTCCAGATAAAAAGCCCTTTGCGCGTAAAAGCCCAAACATTTCCGGCAATGGGTTCGATAAAACTGACGCCGTTTTCGATACCGTTGTTTTTGGCATCATATACAAATGCGCGGCTGACTTTTTTGCCTTTGATATATTTGATATTGTTGAAATCCGTACACCAGATGCGGTCGCGGCTGTCGACAAAAATATTTTCGAAATGGTCGTTATTGGGATGGATGTCTTCGTAATTGTTGGCAACAATTGCCTCTGGCGCCGAATGGATTGCAGCGATTTTTGCGAGTCCGTGCCTGTTGTCATGGAAATACAATTGACCATTGTGGTACAGTAATCCGG
>DATHGE010000174.1:0-22081 GCA_035317805.1 Flavobacterium sp.
TGCCAATTTCCCTATGGTTGTGGTTTTGCCGACGCCATTGACGCCAACGACCATGATCACATAAGGTTTGGTATTTTGTGGAATGGTAAATTCGGTGGCTTCGCCCGTATTGGTTTCGGAAAGCAGCCCGGCGATTTCCTCGCGCAGGATGCCATTGAGTTCGTCTGTACCGAGGTATTTGTCGTCGGCGACGCGCTTTTCGATACGCTGTATGATTTTTAAGGTCGTATCGACGCCGACATCAGAAGCGACGAGCACTTCTTCGAGGTTGTCTAAAACCTCATCGTCAACTTTGGATTTCCCGGCGACGGCTTTGGTGAGCTTAGAGAAAAAGCTGGTTTTGGATTGCTCGAGGCCTTTGTCGAGGGATTCTTTTTTTTCGGAGGAGAATATTCTTTTGAAAAAACTCATGATTCGTTTATTTGGTTTGCTTCTCGATGTGATTCCTAGCTGGTGCTTCGGAATCACCCGAAGTGACGGAAATGATAGGTTTCAGAAAGATTCTAGCCCGGATAGCAGCGGAAATCCTGGCATTGCGAGATTGCCACGCTTCGCTCGCAATGACAATAGTGGTTCGCAATGACAGATTGCAGCGAATAGCCGGAACAGCTCCTGAAAATCCACGCAAATGTATAAAATAAAAAAGCTACTTCCGAAAGAAAGTAGCTGTTCTATATAATGTGAATGTGATTATTTCTTTTTCAAGAATTCATCAACTGCTTCAGGAGCCATAATGCTTTCAACGAAAGTATAGGCGCCGGTTTTTGGAGATTTCACCATCTTGATGGCTTTTGATAATCTTTTTGAAGCGGTCTGTAAGGTTGCTACGGTTTTCTTTGCCATGACTCAGTTTTATTTAATTTCTTTGTGAACGGTTACTCTTTTCAGGATCGGGTTGAATTTTTTAATTTCCAAACGGTCCGGAGTGTTCTTTTTGTTTTTGGTCGTAATGTATCTTGAAGTTCCTGGTAAACCAGTTCCTTTGTGCTCTGTGCACTCTAAGATTACTTGGATTCTATTGCCTTTCTTTGCCATTTTGCTTGATTTTTTCCTTGCGGGATATTATTTAATAAAACCTTCTTTCTGCGCTTTTTTCAAGACAGCAGCAATTCCGTTTTTATTGATTGTTTTAATTGTTGAAGCAGCGACTCTTAACACAATCCATCTGTCTTCTTCAGGAAGATAGAAACGCTTTTTCACTAAGTTCACAGAGAATTTTCTCTTAGTTTTATTCATAGCGTGGGAAACATTATTTCCTACCATCGCTCTTTTACCTGTAAGGTCACAAACTCTTGACATTATGCTTATCTTTTATCGTTATTCAAAATCAGGGTGCAAAGAAAAGAAAAATAAACGTTTCCGCAAAATAATTAAAGTACATTTTTTAAAATTTCTTTCTGCAGCATTTCGAGGCTTTTGTTTACGGCGCGGTCGATCACTTTTTCGCGCGGCTGGCCGAAGTCAAATTTCCCGACAATTACAGTTTCAGGCGTTGCTATTGCTATAAACACGACGCCGATTTCCTCGTCGGTATCGTCACTTGTCGGACCTGCATTTCCGGTCACGCCGATGCCGTAATCGGTTTTGAGGATTCTGCGCACGTTTGCGGCCATTTCTGTCGCGACCTGTGCGCTGACAACGGAATGTTTTTTTATGGTTTCTGGGGACACGCCAAGTACGTTTACCTTGACTTCTTTGTTATAACTGACGATGCTTCCTTTGTAATATTTTGACGAACCCGAAATCGAAGTCAAAACTTGCGCGATTTTCCCACCGGTGCAGCTTTCTGCGGTTGAAACCGTTTTGCCTTTCTGCGTAAGCAGCTTTCCCAAAATAACTTCAATGGTTTCACTGTCGTCAAAGCCCACGATGATGTCGCCGAGTAATTTTGTTAGAGAAGTGACGTTTTCTTCGATGGCTTTTTCGAGGATTTCCTTGTCGGTGCCGCGTGCAGATAATCTTAAACGAACGCGCCCCGGACTTGGCAGATAGGCGAGTTTGATGAATTCGGGTAAATTGTCTTCCCAGTTTTCGATCTTTTCGGCGAGCATGCTTTCGCCCATGCCGTAGGTTAAAATCGTTTTATGGATGATATACGGACGTTTGTATTCTTTTACAATTTTCGGGATGATCTCAAATTCTACGATGCCTTTCATTTCGAACGGAACGCCGGGCAATGAAATAAAAACGGTATTTTCCTTTTTAACCCACATTCCGGGCGCGCTGCCGAAACGGTTGTGCAGAACGGTCGCCTTTGACGGAACCAATGCCTGGTCGATATTGACCTGCTGCAACGGCCGGTCGGAGAATTTCTTGAACAGTTCGGTGATGTGGTCGAGAACGTTCCGGTCGCTGACGAGTTCGTCGTCGAAATATTCGCAGAAGGTTTTCTTGGTAATGTCGTCTTTGGTCGGGCCGAGGCCGCCGGTAACGATGACGAGGTCGACCTGGTTTTGCAATTTGGAAAACGTATCGAGAATGTGCTGCTTGTTGTCGGAAATGGAAATCATTTCGGAGATTTCGACGCCTATTTTATCTAAGGATTTGGCGATGAAGCCCGAATTCGTATCGACAATCTGGCCGATGAGGATTTCGTCGCCGATGGTAACGATGGTTGCTTTCATTCAAGGTTTAATATTTGTTTTTTTAGCGGACTCATGACTTCAAAATTCAATATTCGTTGCGCTTGCGTCATTATTCAATCATTAACAGAAATGTTGAATGCTGAATAAACGAATTTTGATGATGAAGTATTTTTAGCCCTGATGATTTGAAATTAAAAGGAGGACAGCCAGTGGCTGTCAGGTATTTTCAAAATTCAATCAATATCCGTTGATGTTTCGCAATTTTAGCCCTGATGGAAGCGGCATCCTTTTGCTGGCTCCTTTAGCCAGCAAAAGATACAGCGCACAGCAGGAATAGCTTCTGAAAAATGAAGGCAAATAAGAACAGATTGCCGCACCGCGCTCGCAATGACGTTCAGTTTCTCAGACACTCAGTTTCTCAGGCGTTCTTCTTACAGACTAAAATCTTTGCTGATTTCCTTCACCGCTTTCTCAATCTGCATTTCCACGCTGTCGAAAGTATCGTTGATTTCCTTGCGCTTGCCTTCGGCTTTGGTCCATGCCTCGATGAGCAGGATTTCCTCAAACGCCTGGTTCATCCCAAGTAAATCAAGGGTTGGTTTGATTTTATGCGCGTAGCTATAGGCCAGTTTGTGGTCTTTGGTTTTGATACCGAGTTTGATCTGGAGGAGATCCAGCGGAACTTCGGTCACGAACAACGAAATGATTTGGCTTACGAATTCCGGGTCGTTATCCGAAAGCGCGTATACTTTTGCAAGGTTATAATTTAAGGCCATGTTTGAATGTGTGGTATTTTTATTTAACTTGAATGCTGAATAGTCTTTGATTCTCTAGAAATCCTTCGAGGACATCGTCAGGTTTCACCGCTGCTACGCCTTCGGGTGTTCCGGTAAAAATAATGTCGCCGATCTTGAGCGTAAAATATTGGGAAACATAAGCGATTAGTTCATCAATATTCCATAGCATCAGGGCAGAATTACCTTTTTGGGCGGTTTTTCCGTTTTTTGTCAGTTCAAAATTAATACTTTCCTGCGAACTAAAAACTTTTTTCGATATAAAGTCACCAATAACCGCTGAACCGTCAAATGCCTTCGCTTTTTCCCACGGAAGCCCTTTGTCTTTGAGCTTTTGCTGCACATCGCGCGCGGTAAAATCGATCCCGACACTGATTTCATCGTAATATTTATGCGCGAATTTGGGCTGGATGTATTTCCCTACTTTTGAGATTTTGACGATTATTTCAATTTCATGGTGGACATCCTGCGAATATTCCGGAATAACAAACGGGAATTTCTTAGGAACAATCGCCGTATCGGGTTTTAGGAAAATCACCGGTTCGTCCGGCCTTTCGTTTTGCAGTTCCTCGATATGTTTGGCGTAGTTGCGCCCGATACAGATAATTTTCATCCTGAGTAACTTAGTTGCTGAGTGCCTGGGTAACTGAGCGTCGTCATTGCTGGCTGTCATTGCGAGCGCAGCGCGGCAATCTCTTATTGTTTATATTTTGTTAGAAGCTATTTGCTTCGCCAGTTCGCTAGGAGCTCGGGTCCGGCTATCCTGCTGCAATCTGTCATTGCGAACCACTATTGTCATTGCGAGCGAAACGTGGCAATCTCGCAATGCCAGGATTTCCGCTGCTATCCGGGCTAGGGCATTTCAGTCAAAATAACGCTTTGGAATACCTTAAACCTAATTCAATTTATTATTTAATTTCCGCAATTTAATCGCCGTCAAAACCTTCTTCGTATACAACGGAAAATCCGCGTTCTGGATCCATCCGAAATAACCCGGTTCCTCTTCGAGCACTTTTTCCACTTTCACACCTTTGTGCTTCCCGAAAGAGAAAATCTCAACGCCGTCTTTATCATATGCGATAAATCCTGCAAAATCAGCCGATTTTTTTCTTGTCGTAAATTCAGAAAGCGATTTCATGTCGTTCTCCAATTCAGGATAACGCTCAAGCTGCGCTTTTAGTATCTCGTAGGTCGCCATAGTGTCCGCTTCCGCCGAATGCGCATTCTCGAGGCTTTTGCCGCAGTAGAATTTCAATGCGGCACTCAATGTGCGTTCTTCCATCTTATGGAAAATCGTCTGCACGTCAACCGAAACGCGGCTTTTCATATCAAAGTCGACGCCCGCGCGCAACAATTCCTCGGCCAAAAGCGGAATATCAAAACGATCCGAATTGAAACCTGCCAGATCCGAATCCTTGATCATATTGTAAACCTGCGCCGCGAGTTCCTTAAACGTCGGCTCGTTGGCTACTTTTTCATTGGTGATTCCGTGAACCGCCGTCACGACAGCCGGAATCGGCATTTCGGGATTCACCAGCCACGTTTTGCTTTCCTTGTTTCCGTTCGGGAAAACCTTGAAGATCGAGATTTCGACGATGCGGTCTTTGGCCACTTCTATTCCGGTGGTTTCGAGGTCGAAAAAGCAGATGGGTTTGTTGAGTTTGAGTTCCATGTTGTTTTGTTAGGGCTACAAAGATAAGATATAAATGATAATGGATAATTGATAATTATCCATTGGGCTTTACAAATCGGCTAATAAAAAAGCCTCCCGTTTCCGAAAGGCTTCATTATCAAAATTATCCATTATTTTAATATCAATTAATCTAAAAACTCCTGTTCTCATCGAACGCTTCCATATATTCCGCTACGCGTTTCACGAAACTTCCGCCGAGTGCGCCGTCTACAACCCTGTGGTCGTAACTGTGCGACAGGAACATTTTTTTTCTGATTCCGATGAAATCGCCTTCCGGGGTTTCAATAACCGCAGGCACTTTTCTAATCGCGCCCAATGCTAAGATCCCCACTTGCGGCTGGTTGATGATCGGGGTTCCGAAAACACTTCCGAAAGTCCCGACATTGGTTACCGTGTAGGTTCCGCCCTGAGTATCGTCCGGTTTGAGTTTTCCGGCTTTGGCGCGGTTGCCCAAATCGTTTACGGCTTTCGCCATTCCGAGTAAATTGAGCTGGTCGGCATTTTTGATTACGGGAACGATCAGGTTTCCGTTTGGCAGGGCCGCCGCCATTCCGAGGTTGATGTTTTTCTTTTTGATGATGTAATCGCCATCCACGGCAATGTTCATCATCGGGAAATCTTTCAAAGCTTTCGCTACAAGCTCCATGAATATCGGTGTAAAAGTCAGCTTCTCGCCTTCCCTTTTCTCAAATGCATTCTTGTTCTTTTCCCTCCAGTCCCAGATTGCCGTGACGTCGACTTCAATAAACGACTGTACGTGCGCCGAAGTCTGCACCGAAGCGACCATATAACCTGCAATCAGTTTGCGCATACGGTCCATTTCTACAATCTCATCCTGGCCGTTCACGGAAACAGGCATCGGTTTGGCCTCTGCAGGCTTGGCTCCGCCAACTGACGATCCGTTTGTTGACGGCGTCGTTACTTGCGACACTTGCTGTGAAACCGGAATTACCGCCGGGACTTCTGCAGTCACGGAAGACGCCGGGGCCGAACTTCTTGTTGAAATATAATTAAGGATATCATTTTTAGTCACACGCCCTTCGTTTCCTGTCCCTGCGATACTTTCGAGCTCGGCAATGGAAACGCCTTCTTCTTTGGCAATATTTTTTACCAATGGCGAAAAGAATTTTTCGGAGTTGTGGAAATCTTCGGTTGTCGCCGCAACCGGAGCAGCGGTATACTGACGCGCAGCCTCAACGGTTTTCTCTGCTTCGCCAACGACTGCCGGAGCGGGAGCTTCTTCTTTTATTGGTTCAGCGGCAGCTACGGGAGCAGCGGCAACACTTCCGCCTTCAGTCTCAATTATCGCAATCGTTTGCCCAACCTGAACAAGGTCGTCTTTCTGGAACAATTTTTCCACTAAAACACCGGTCACTTCAGAAGGCACTTCGCTGTCGACTTTATCGGTTGCGATTTCGAGCACGGCTTCGTCAGCCTCGATCTTGTCGCCGACCTCTTTGAGCCAGTTGGTAATGGTTGCTTCTGCAACGCTCTCTCCCATTTTTGGAAGTTTCAATTCAAATCTTGCCATATTGTTAACCTAAAGGTGAATTTGTATTTTCTGCTTGCGAAATTACTTAAAATATTCCGGCTTTAACAAGAATACCATAAATTTTCCGTTGCGTTTATTTTAATTTGACAACGGCGCCACGGTCATTGCTGCTGTTACTTCCGATGATAAAATTGCTGTTTTCAGGGAATATCTTAAATGTAAATCCTTGATTTTTATACGATTCCATCATCGCGATTATCGACTTGAAATCATAGAAATGATTGTCGAAAATGATTTCGGTCTGCCTCTTCCGGTCCGATGATAGCGAATTTATAGTATTTTTTGGTTCTTCGCTTATCCTGGCCACTTTTTTTCCTAACAATTTTTCAACCTGCAGGCGTAATTTTTCGGCTTCGGAAAACAACAGATATTGTCCCGGAACTCTTTTGGAAACCACGGCCTGCCTTTTCTTCACAAACGAAAAAAAGAAGGCTCCGGCTTTCATGAAAACGTCGAACAGTACAGAGACCTTAAAATGTTTCTTGTAGAAAAAATGCATCGCCTCACGGAAACGCATCATGTATTTTTCATCGCGCACCGTGCTTTCCCCTTTGTAGTGGATCACGGAAGTCTCGTGGAAATAATAATTGGATTTTCCGGTATTCAAAACCATATAGGACAGGTCGATGTCGTCGGAATACATAAAGCAGTTCTCGTCGAAACCGTCGACTTCGAGATAGGTCTGCTTTTTCATTACCATGAAGGCGCCGACAAGGATTTCGACTTTGCCGGTTTGATTCTCATTTATATGTGATGCGTAATATTTGTTGAATGCGCCTGATAATTTATACAATCCGGTCACTTTCGTGAATGCGACAAACGGCGTTGGAATCCCGCGTTTGCTTTCGGGGAGGAAATTTCCGGTGCCGTCGATGAGCTTGACCCCGACGATTCCGAGGTCTGATTGCTTTTCGGCGAAGGCGAGCACTTTCGTGAACGTGTCTTCGGCGACGACCGTATCGGGATTCAGGATGCAGAGGTATTCGCCTTTGGCTTTGGCTACGCCGATGTTGTTGCCTTTTGGAAAACCGGAATTTTCCTTGTTTTCGATCAGGATGACATTTGGAAAACGGTTTTTGACCATCGCACAACTATCGTCGGGCGAATTGTTGTCGACTACAATAATTTCCGCATCAAGGTTTTGCGTGGCGTTTTGGACGCTCAGAATGCATTGCTCGAGGAAATAGCGGACGTTGTAATTGAGGATGATGACAGACAGTTTCATATCGCAAATATAGATAAAATCAGGCAATCTGTCAGGCGTTCACGAGTTCAGAATCTACATTCCGGCATCTCTTGTTTATTTTTGCTTTGAGTTCATCCGGGACAAAAGGCTTTGTCATATAATCATCCATTCCGGCTTTCTTTATTTCATTCTCCATCTCCGGAGAAACTTCTGCCGTGAGCGCAATAATATGGATTTTGGACTGCCGGCCCTGTAATTTCCTGATGTGTCGCGTTGCCTCGAGTCCATCCATAACAGGCATGTTGATATCCATTAAAAGGACATCATATTGATTTTCGGCGAGCATGTCAATTGCTTCTTTACCATTGGCCGCGACAGCAATATTGAGGTCCCATTTTGCAAACAATTTTTTCATAAGCAAGACGTTAATCGCATTGTCTTCGGCTAAAAGAATTCTTATATTTCCAATATCAATATCTTCTACAGCTCTTTTATCTGTATTATCCATTGCATTTAGGTTGATCGTTTCAAAATCAATTTCGAAATAAAAACTGGTTCCTATTCCCGCAGTACTTTCCATATAAATTTCACTGTCAAAATGCCGGAGAAGTTGTTTTACAATCGGCAATCCGAGACCTGTTCCGCCAAAATAACGTGTCGTACTTTCTGAGGCCTGTACAAAAGGATCAAAAATAAGCTCTCTTTTTTCCGAACTAATACCTATACCTGAATCTTTTACACAGAAACGCACACGTGCCATTTTATTTTCATACCGCAGTAAACTGGTACTGACTTCAACAAATCCGCTCTCAGTAAATTTTATTGCATTTTCGATTAAGTTTGTAAAAATCTGCAATAGCCTTGTAGAATCACTGACAATGTTGAAATTATTGATTTCAGGGTCATGAAAAACAATGAAATCGAGTTTTTTCTGGTTTGCTCTCAGTCGAAATCCGGAATGTACATTCTGAATTAGATTGTAAAGATTAAATTCCCTTCTTTCGAGAGTAACAGAATCTGAATCTATCTTATTAAAGTCGAGCACATTGTTAATCAGCGACAAAAGGTTTTCTGCAGAAAACTTCAAAATATCGAGATTTTCTTTCTGCTCCTGATCTGTTTTTCCGCTCAGCAACAAATTGGTCATTCCAATAACAGAATTTAAAGGCGTTCGCAATTCGTGTGACATCATTGATAAAAAATCACTTTTGCCTTTTGCGGTTTTACGCAGGATGTGGTTCAGTTGCTTTTTTTCATTAATCGTATCATCGAAAGCACCATAAAATAAATAATGCGAAATGCCAATACTGACAAAATTCAACACGATGATTATTATATAAGTCGCATCTGTAAAAATATCCGGAACAGTGTTCAATACTTCGTGATGCTGGTTAACAACAAGCGCAATTACAACAGGAATGACTGATAATACTGAATAAAACATTCCTCCTTTGCGGCCCAAACCGTAAAAACTGAACGTCATTATCATAAAAACCTGCTGCAAAACAGCAATATCAATTGTATAGTTTCCGTATAGCATTATACGCCCGAAAACAAGAAAAATAGTTGCAAGAACAGAAATATGAATCAGGAAATTAATCCATTTCGGCCTTGACAGCAATAATTTTATGATTGAAATTGAAATTACAATTCCCGCAATACTTCTAAACAACATTTGCTGTTGCGCATCTGCAATATACTTTGGCAAAGCGATCCCTATCTTGAAAATATTCAGCAGAAAAATAAAAATGAATATCTTTATTTTTGCCTGATCCAATGAATCAGGGACAAATTCAAATGTCTTGCGGAGTGAACAGTTAAGCAAAGTAGGCTGCTTCATTTTTATAATATAATAGCTACAAATATAAGAAATTAGCGAATGTGGCAATGAGTTAATGAGTGAATTGGCATAATCATAAGATAAAAAATTATGCATTTTAATCAACATTCGCCAATCCGCTGATATTCTAATTCGCCAATTTTCTAATTAAAGCCTTACTTTTGCAAAAAATTACTCTTGTGAATTACCTATCAGTAGAAAATATATCGAAGTCGTTTGGCGAACGCAACCTGTTTGAGAACATTTCGTTTGGCATCAACAAAGACCAGAAAATCGCGTTTATCGCGAAGAACGGGACTGGGAAAACGACGATTATGAACATCATCAACGGCGAGGACGAAGCCGATTCGGGGAAAGTCGTTATCCGCAAAGACATCAAGATGGCATTTTTGTCGCAGGTTCCGAATTTACAGGATGAATTGACGATTGAGGAAAGTATTTTCGCTTCTGATAACGAAGTTTTGAAGGTGATTGAGGAATATGAAAAGGCTTTGGAAAACCCTTCAGATGAGGAAGCTTACCAGAAAGCCTTTGATAAAATGGACCAGCACAATGCCTGGGATTTTGAGACGCAGTTCAAGCAGATTTTGTTTAAGCTGAAGCTTGAGGATTTTAAGATGAAGGTCAAAAACATGTCGGGCGGACAGAAAAAACGCTTGTCATTGGCCATCATTCTCATTAACCGTCCCGATCTTTTGATTCTGGACGAACCGACGAATCACCTCGATCTGGAGATGATCGAATGGCTCGAGAGTTATTTCGCCAAAGAAAACATCACCTTATTTATGGTTACGCACGACCGTTTCTTTTTGGAACGCGTGTGCAACGAGATTATCGAATTGGACAATGGGAAATTGTACCAGTATAAAGGAAACTATTCCTATTATTTGGAGAAGAAAGAACAGCGAATTGCTTCGGAAAATGCGAGCATTGACAAGGCGCAGAATCTTTTCACGAAAGAATTGGAATGGATGCGCCGCCAGCCGAAAGCACGTACAACCAAATCTAAATCACGCCAGGATGATTTTTACGTGATCAAGGAAAAAGCCGAAAGCCGCAGGAAAGAAAACCAGGTCGAGCTCGAAATCAACATGGAACGCATGGGCAGCAAGATCATCGAGATGCACAAGCTTTACAAGAAATTTAAGGACCGTGTGATTCTGGAGAATTTCAGCTTTGATTTCCAGCGCGGCGAACGCATCGGGATTATCGGGAAAAACGGAACCGGAAAATCGACTTTTTTAAATCTGATTACAGGAACGATTCCGCCTGACGCAGGAAAAGTGGTTGTTGGCGATACGATTAAAATCGGCTACTATACGCAAAGCGGCATCAATCCGAAACCGGGCCAGAAAGTTATTGACATTATTAAGGAATACGGCGAATACATTCCGCTTACGAAAGGGAAGATTATTTCTGCGGGGCAATTGCTGGAACGTTTTTTATTCGACCGCAAGAAGCAACATGATTTTGTGGAAAAACTGAGCGGCGGCGAATTGAAGCGGTTGTATTTGTGTACGGTTTTGATCCAGAACCCGAACTTTTTGATTCTGGATGAGCCGACGAACGATCTGGACATTGTGACTTTGAACGTTCTGGAGAGTTTCCTTTTGGATTATCCGGGCTGTTTATTGGTGGTTTCGCACGACCGTTATTTCATGGACAAGATTGTCGATCACTTGTTTGTGTTCCGCGGCGAAGGCGAAATTGAGGATTTTCCGGGGAATTATTCCGATTTCCGCGCCTATGAAGACAGCGCCGACGTGCAGCAGAAAGAAGACAACAAGACCGAAAAGAAAGCTTGGAAACAAAGCAATCCGACCGGAAATTTAACCTTTAACGAGCAGAAGGAATTCCAGAAAATCGAAAAGGAAATCAAGGATCTGGAATGGGAAAAATCCAAGATAGAAGAATTGTTTTCAGAAGGGAAAGTCGCAGATTTGGAAATTGAAAGCAAGGCTTTAGAACTCCAGACGATTATCCAGAAAATGGAAAGCAAGGAAGAGCGTTGGTTTGAATTGTCGGCAAAAATGGAAGGTTAATTGAGCGTGAAAAAAGTCAGCCACGAATTTTCACTAATTTTATTCGCGTAAATTCGTGCCATTCGTGGCCAAAAACTATGTTGTTCCAAATAAAAAAATATCTCAAATTCCTTTGGAAATCGACCAACCAGCATGGCGTACATTCGCCGTTTGTGTTTGATCTGGTGACGAAATGCTTCTACGACAAGAAAATACATCCGGAATATTCCATCTTAAAAAAATACCGCAGGTCGCTTTTGCAGAATCACCATTTTATCGAAGTGACCGATTTTGGCGCCGGTTCCAAAATCTTCAAATCCAACAAAAGGAAAATATCTAAAATTGCTGAAACGGCCGGAATAACAGTCCGGAATTCAGAATTGCTGTTTCGGATTGTGAATTATTTCAAACCTTCAACTATTCTGGAGATCGGGACTTCATTGGGTTTGGCGACTGCTGCAATTTCACTTGGATCCCGAAGCGTCGGGACGGATTCAATAATAACAACTTTGGAAGGTTGTCCCGAAACTGCAGGAATTGCAAAGCAGCAATTTGAAAAATTCGGATTTGGAAAAATTGATTTGAAAATTACTCCGTTTGAAGAAATACTTCCCGACTTTCGACTTTCGACTTTCGACTTGATCTACTTCGACGGCAATCACCAGAAAGAAGCGACTTTAAGCTATTTTGAACTGTTGCTGCCAACAATCACCAATGATTCGGTCTGGATTTTCGACGACATCCATTGGTCTGTGGAAATGGAACAGGCTTGGGAAAAAATCAAAGAAAACCCCAAAGTAACCGTCACGATCGACACGTTTCAATGGGGAATTGTATTCTTTAGAAAAGAGCAGGAAAAAGAGCATTTCACCATCCGCGCTTAATTGGTTCGCAACGCTTGCATGTGTTCCTTTTTGCTCATTTTGGATCGGCCTGCTATGCCGACTTTCTTCGCTTCATCGTAAATCTCTTTCTTGGTCTGATCTTCGTAGGGTTTGGCTTTTCCGCCCCGGTGTTCGGCTCCTTTACTGTTGGATATTCTGGCCGATTTTTCTTTACTGTAGCCTTTGTCCCTCAGTGCTTCGTATTGGTCCTTGTCTTTAATCTGCGGACCCGGATTTCTATTTGGCATGGTAATTTTTTAAAATTAATGAATAAAGTTACCAAATCGGTAAAGCTTCAGCCGTTAATTGCCCGTTAAAAACCTTTAAAAAAGTCATAAAAAAATGGCCGCCAAAACTGACAGCCATTTTCCTGAATTAATAATCGAATCTTTTATTTTTTAGCATCCGAATTTTCCTGTGCTTTTTCACCCATTCTGTTTACTTTTAGCATGGGTGCAAATTTTACTTTCAATCCGGCAATTTTCAAATTATCCGCAGTTGAAAGCCCTTCTTTTTCAACGGTGTTTTTACGGTTGTCCAAAGCTTCATACAAAACTTTTATTTCATCCCAGTCTTCCCTGGTATAACTGTCTTTGTTGTTTTCAACCGTATGGACAAACTGTTGGTAAACGTTGTGGATATTATCCTTGTTCACCCAGTCAAATTTCATGTCGGCGCCAACTTTTCCTTCCCCGAACAATGCATTGCGCAAGGTCATTTTCGGATCGGCTGGTGCAGCGGCTGCGGCAATATCCGCTTCTGTTTTTGTTTTCCATTCGGTATATTTGGTTTCAGCGGCGGTGAGTTTTTCCTCAGCCTGGGTTTTGTCCTTGATATTTGCCAATGCCGCTTTCGCGTCTGCCAATTGCTGTTCTGAACGGCTTGAAATCGCATCCCAGTTGGCTTTCACATCGGCTTGCGAAACGTTGCTCACAGAATCGACATAAGTCGCGTAATTGTCTACCGTTTGTTTTGCTTTTTCTTCCTGCTCATTTTTGCAAGATGAGAATCCGAAAACGATTCCCACTGCGACTACTAATAAAAACTTGTTTTTCATAATATGGATATTAATTAGATTTAATTTTTGATTTGTTAAAATTATATAATTCTAATTTTATATCTAAATTTAACTTAATATTTTATGAATATTTTAATAAATTGTAATTATTTATATTAAAATGTTATTTAAATGTAAAACTTAAACGAAATTATATAACATGACATACCCTTCTTTCGATTATAAAAATTACTTACTTTTATATCGAATTTAAAACCGGATCATGTCGCTCATCAAAATCACCAATATTAAAAGGGACTTTGTCCTCGGAAATGAAATCGTTTACGTCCTCAAAGGCATCGACCTTGAAATCAATAAAGGGGAATATGTAGCGCTAATGGGTCCGTCAGGCTCCGGGAAATCAACCTTGATGAACCTTTTGGGATGTCTTGACACGCCCACTTCAGGGTCTTATATATTAAACGGGAAAGACGTGAGCAAGATGCATGACGACGAGCTTGCCGAAATCCGCAACAAGGAAATCGGTTTCGTTTTCCAGACCTTCAACCTGCTGCCACGGACGACCGCTTTGGCGAATGTCGCACTGCCAATGGTTTATGCGGGCTATTCCAAAACCGAACGCAACGAACGCGCCACCGAAGTGCTCACCCAGGTGAACCTCGCCGACAGAATGGACCACCAGCCCAACCAGCTTTCGGGCGGCCAACGCCAAAGGGTTGCGATTGCACGCGCACTGGTCAACAAGCCCTCGATTATCCTCGCCGATGAGCCAACGGGAAATCTTGACAGCAAAACCTCTGTCGAGATCATGAACCTTTTTGGCGAAATCCATAAAAATGGCAACACCGTAATCCTTGTAACGCACGAAGAGGAAATCGCTTCCTATGCGCACCGCGTCATCCGTTTGCGCGACGGGATTATCGAAAGCGATACGAAAAACGAATCCGTAACGCAACACTCAGCCACTTAGCCACTTTGCAAACTCAGCAATTCAAAAAAATGAAAGTATACACTAAAACCGGCGACAAAGGAACCACCGCTCTTTTCGGAGGCACGCGCGTCCCAAAAGACCACATCCGCATCGAAAGCTACGGCACGGTCGACGAACTCAACTCGCACATCGGGCTTATCCGCGACCAGGAAATCAACGCGCATTATAAAAAAATCCTTATCGAAATCCAGGACCGGCTGTTCACCGTTGGCGCCATTCTCGCTACACCGCCTGACAAAGAGATTTTGAAAAACGGGAAACCAAGACTGAATATCCCGAAAATAACAGAAGCCGATATCGAATTGCTTGAAAATGAAATCGATGCGATGGAAAACGATTTGCCTCAAATGACGCATTTCGTCCTTCCGGGTGGTCATTCTACCGTGTCATATTGTCATATTGCGCGCTGTGTTTGCCGCCGTGCCGAACGTCTGGCGGTGCATTTAGACCTTAATGAACCCATCGATGCGCTCGTCATCAAGTACCTGAACCGACTTTCTGACTATCTTTTTGTGCTGGCACGGAAGTTGTCCAGCGACCTGCAAGCCGACGAAGTAAAATGGATTCCACGCAAGGATTGATTTTATTTTGAAGCTGTTTCCTGCTTTTCTCTGCAATCTTTTTGTTCTTAAAGAAAGAACAAAAAGGATTTCCGTTTCAATCAGGGCTAAAAACAACCCGTTTTCATTAAAAAATATAATTTTAAACAACTGATTTTCAGTATTTTAAAACCACGTTCTTAACTTTTTTTAAAATAAATGAAAATTAACTTGACTTTTTAAGTTTAAAATTTATTTTTGCATAAACTAAAATCGACAGAAGATGTATTGGACATTAGAATTGGCATCGTATTTAAGCGACGCGCCGTGGCCTGCAACCAAAGATGAATTGATTGATTATGCTATCCGGGCAGGCGCTCCGTTAGAGGTAGTCGAGAACCTTCAATCAATAGAGGATGAAGGGGAGATTTACGAATCGATGGAAGAGATTTGGCCTGATTATCCAACCGACGAAGATTACCTTTGGAACGAGGATGAATACTAAAAAATAAAACTATCTTAAAAGTCTCATCAGAGGCTTTTTTTTTGCCTAAATTTGCACACTTTTATCAATAGATAACATCAATATTATGAGCTTCATTAATAGCATACTTAAAGTTTTTGTCGGCGACAAATCAGAAAAAGACGTAAAAGCTTTACAGGGAACCATCACAAAAATCAAGGCGCTCGAAAGTACTTTAGCGGGTTTGTCACACGACGAACTGCGCGCAAAAACTGCCTACTTCAAGGATAAGATCAAACAGGCACGTTCCGAAAAAGACGCCAAAATCGCTTCGCTGCAGGCAGAAGTGGAAAATATCGAAGACATCGATAAAAGGGAAGACATCTATATCCAGATCGACGCATTCGAAAAGGAAGCCTACGAAATCTCCGAAAAAACCTTAAATGAAATCCTTCCGGAAGCATTTGCCGTCATCAAGGAAACCGCAAAACGCTTCAAGGAAAACACCCAAATAAAAGTTACGTCCACTCCGAAAGACCGCGAATTATCGGCTGCAAAAACCTATATCACGCTTGACGGCGATACCGCAATCTGGGCCAATTCCTGGAGCGCTGCCGGAAAAGAAATCACCTGGGACATGATCCATTACGACGTTCAGCTCATCGGCGGAATGGTTTTGCACGAAGGGAAAATCGCCGAGATGCAAACGGGTGAAGGAAAAACTTTGGTAGCGACCTTACCTTTATACTTAAACGCTTTGACCGGAAACGGCGTGCACCTCGTGACCGTAAATGATTACCTCGCCAAACGTGACAGCACGTGGAAAGCGCCTTTGTTCGAATTCCACGGACTTTCTGTAGAATGCATCGACAATTACCAACCCAATTCTGATGGCCGGAAAATGGCTTACGACGCCGATATCACATACGGAACCAACAATGAGTTCGGTTTCGATTACCTCAGGGACAATATGGCGCACGCGCCTTCGGATCTCGTCCAGAGGAGACACAACTTCGCCATCGTCGATGAGGTCGATTCGGTTTTGATTGACGATGCCAGGACGCCATTGATCATTTCGGGCCCGGTTCCGCAAGGTGACCGCCACGAATTCAACGAGCTCAAGCCAAAAATCGATAATCTTGTTTCCTTGCAAAGACAATTGGCAAACGGATTTTTAACCGAAGCCAAAAGGTTATTGAAAGAAGGAAATAATAAGGAAGCCGGGTTCAATTTATTGAGAGCCTACCGCGCCCTTCCAAAGAATAAAGCGTTGATCAAATTCCTCAGTGAGGAAGGCGTCAAACAACTGCTGCAGAAAACAGAGAACACTTACATGCAGGATAACAACCGCGACATGCATTTGATTGACGATGCGCTGTATTTTGTAATTGAGGAAAAAAACAACCAGGTGGAACTTTCCGATAACGGAATCGAATTCCTTTCTGCAGACACCGACGACAGCAATTTCTTCGTACTTCCGGATATCGGGACAGAAATCGCGCGTATCGAAAAACAAAACCTTGGCAAAGATGCCGAAGCGGAAGAGAAAGAAAAACTGTTCCAGGATTTCTCGATCAAAAGCGAACGAATCCACACGCTGACACAATTATTGAAAGCCTATACGCTGTTCGAAAAAGACGTCGAATATGTCATCATGGACAACAAAATCATGATCGTAGACGAGCAAACCGGACGTATCATGGACGGCCGTCGTTATTCCGACGGGTTGCACCAGGCGATCGAAGCGAAAGAAAACGTAAAAATCGAAGCGGCCACGCAAACCTTCGCTACCGTAACCTTGCAGAATTATTTCAGGATGTACAGCAAACTGGGCGGTATGACCGGAACAGCGGTAACGGAAGCGGGTGAACTTTGGGAAATCTACAAACTCGACGTAGTTGAAATTCCGACCAACCGCCCGATGGCCAGAAAAGACCGCGAGGATTTAATCTATAAAACCACACGCGAGAAATTCAACGCAGTGATTGAAGATGTGACGCAATTGTCAAGCGCAGGAAGGCCGGTGCTTATCGGTACGACTTCTGTAGAAATCTCCGAATTGCTGAGCCGGATGCTCAAGATGCGCGGTGTAACCCACAACGTACTGAACGCCAAAATGCACAAGCAGGAAGCCCAAATCGTTGAAGAAGCGGGAAAACCGGGCGTTGTAACCATCGCAACCAATATGGCAGGACGTGGAACGGATATCAAACTGACCCCAGAAGTGAAAGCCGCCGGAGGTTTGGCAATTATCGGTACCGAACGCCATGATTCGCGTCGTGTCGACCGCCAGTTGCGTGGTCGTGCCGGACGTCAGGGTGATCCCGGAAGTTCACAGTTTTATGTTTCTTTGGAAGACAACCTGATGCGATTGTTCGGTTCTGAAAGGGTGGCGAAAGTCATGGACAGGATGGGACTCAAAGAAGGTGAAGTGATCCAGCATTCGATGATGACCAAATCGATCGAGCGCGCACAAAAGAAAGTAGAGGAAAACAACTTCGGTGTCCGTAAAAGATTATTGGAATACGATGACGTTATGAACGCACAACGTGAAGTGGTCTACAAACGCAGAAGACACGCATTGCACGGTGAACGCCTCAAACTCGACATCGCCAATATGATGTACGACACTTGCGAACTCATCGTAAGCCAGAATAAAATGACGAACGATTTCAAGAATTTCGAATTTGAACTGATCCGTTATTTTTCAATCACTTCCCCTGTTTCCGAAAGTGAATTCGGCAATGCCAATGAAATCGAACTCACCGGAAAAATCTACAAGGCAGCCTTGCAATATTATACGGAGAAAACGGAACGCAGCGCCCGCGAGGCTTTCCCGATTATCCAGGATGTTTACGAACAGAAAAACAACCAGTTCGAACGCATCGTCGTCCCATTTACCGATGGCGTAAAAACCCTGAATGTTGTTACCGATCTCAAAAGGGCTTACGATTCCCATGGGAAACAGCTTATTGCCGATTTCGAGAAAAACATCACGCTCGCTATCGTAGACGAAGCCTGGAAAAAACATTTGCGCAAAATGGACGAACTGAAACAATCGGTACAGCTTGCGGTTCACGAGCAGAAAGATCCATTGCTTATCTATAAATTTGAAGCGTTCAACCTGTTCAGGAGCATGCTCGACGGCGTGAATAAAGAAGTGATTTCATTCCTGTTCAAAGGCGATTTGCCACAACAAAATGCACCGGCTATACAAGAAGCGCGTGAAGTGCGCCAGAAAGAAAACTATAAGACTTCCAAAGACGAAATCCCAAACAGCGACCAGGCAGCGGCAGAAAACCGCGAAGCCGGGCAAACGCAGCAACGTCAGGTAACGGAAACCATCGTCCGTGAAATGCCGAAAATCAACCGCAACGATAATGTTACGATTAAGCATGTCATGAGCGGAAAAACGGAAATGATGAAATATAAGAAGGCCGAAAGCATGATCAATTCGGGCGAATGGGTGATTGTGCATGAATAATCGCTGGTTATCATTTTCGACAGAAGGATAAATAAAATCCCCTATTGTGAAAGCAGTCGGGGATTTTTTATATTTGGCAACCAATCATACGTTATGAAAACGAAAATCACTTACTTATTCCTGCTTTACGGAACAATCGCTTTTTCCCAAAGTCTCGAAAACCTCAAAGCCAACACCAAAAAAATCTATGATGCCAATTATACTATGGATTTCGACACGGTAATCGAACTTACTTATCCTAAAATCTACGAATCCGGCAAGCCCGCTTTCGAGGAAAAACTCGACAGTGATTACCAGAACGACGAATTCCGGATGCGGCTTGAGATTGAGAATCCGGTTTTTCAGTATTCGGAAATAAAGAAAGTCGACGAAAAATCCATCTGTATTATCACTTACAAAAACCCGATTCGTTATTTTTTTGAAAGCAAACTCGACGCGGTGACGGCGCAAAAGAAAGTGGCTTCGCTGAAGGAAAGCGTCAAGGCGTATGAAGTCAATTTCGAGCCTAAAAGAAACAGCATCAACGTAAAGCGCAATTCAAAACTGGTTGCGATTGCCGATGACAGCACGCAGAACCAATGGAAATTTATCAACCTCGACGATTTGGCGCAGCGGGAAATGGCAGGAAAACTTCTTAACGAAAACATAAAAAAGGAATTGGGACTTTAAAATAATCCAAAATAATTTTATATTTACTTGATTTCTGTTCCGATTCATTAACCTTAAAAAATAAAACCATGGCCAAAAGTCAAGACGCTAAAAAAACAGTTAAGAAAGAACCTCTTAAAACTGCAAAGGAGAAAAAAGAAGAGAAAAGAGAAAAGAAAAATGCTCCCAAAAGAGATTAAAAAAAGCACCAGTCTGGTGCTTTTTTGTTATAAATAATCCGGCAATACTTTCCCCGGATTTAAAATTCCCTTCGGATCGAAAATAGACTTGATGCCTTTCATCAGCTGCAACTGCGTATCATTAAACGCAATATCCATATAATTTTTCTGTACATAACCAATGCCGTGCTCGCCCGAAAGCGTGCCTTTCAGGCCTACGGTCAATTCGAAGATTTCGCGAATGCCTTTCGGGACTTCGGTATTCCAGGCTTCATCGGACATATCGCCCTTTACGATATTCACATGCAGGTTTCCGTCGCCTGCGTGGCCGTAGCAAACCGATCTGAATCCGTATTTATTGCCGATCGTTTTGATTCCGGCGAGCAATGTCGGCAATTCATATCTCGGCACCACCGTATCCTCTTCCTTATAGATCGAATTTGATTTTACGGCTTCGCCAACGGCACGGCGCAGCTTCCAAAGTGCATTTTTCTGGTCTTCGGAATCGGCAAACAGGATTTCATCTATTTCGAATTCCTCCAAAACCTGGGTGATTTTTTCGGCTTCGGAGAAAAGAACATCCGGATAATTACCGTCGACCTCGATCAGCAGGTGTGCCTGAACCGCGTCTTTGATATTGAGGTTTACGCCGTCTACATATTTCAACGTCCAGTCGATCGCGTCGCGCTCCATAAATTCGAGCGCACTTGGGACAATCCCGGCCTTAAAGATTTTAGCGACCGCTTCGCAGGCTTGGCCGGCATTGAAAAACGGGACCAGCATCAGGATGTCATGTGAGTTTTTCGGAAGCAGCTTCATCACGATTTTGGTGATGATGCCGAGCGTGCCCTCGCTGCCAACCATGAGTTGCGTCAGGTTATAGCCTGTCGAATTTTTCAGGGTATTCGCACCTGTCCAGATGATTTCACCGTTGGCCAAAACCACTTCGAGATTCAGTACGTAATCCTTGGTCACACCGTATTTGACTGCACGTGCGCCACCCGCATTTTCCGCCACATTTCCGCCGATGAAACAACTTCCCTGGCTGCTCGGATCGGGCGGATAAAACAATCCTTTTTCGGCTACGGTTTCCCGTAAAACCTGTGTGATTACGGCAGGTTCAACCAAAACCTGCAGGTTCTGCTCGTCGATATGGATGATTTTATTGAAGCGTTCCATTGATAAACCGATGCCTTGATGTACCGATAATGCGCCACCACTAAGGCCTGTCCTTCCTCCTATCGGCGTCACCGGAATTTCATATTGGTTTGCGATGCGCATGATGGAAGCGATTTCTTCCGGAGTGCCGGGCTTTAGTAAAACGGCCGGCGGGAAAACATAATCTTCCGTTTCATCGTGTCCGTAATCATTGCGCGTTTCGACATCCAGAAAAAGGAATGACTGGCCTACTATTTTTTCAAGCTGGTCGATCATCTCTATTGTTAGTGTTGCATTCATAGTCATCTTTGAAAAATCGTATTGTTTTTCAAAAATACTATTTATTTGATTGCGGTGTCATCCTTTACGTAAGGTTTAACGCGTTCGATTATCGCTAAATAAAGTTGGGAATGCCGATGCCATAGCCCTGATGGAGCCGGTATCCTGGCATTGCGATTACCATAAACTGCAACAGATTGCTTCACTGCGTTCGCAATGACAGATAAAGGCGAGAGCAGGTTCCCGGCTTCTAAAAATGCAAAACCCAGTACCAGAAAGCAATTGTAACGAACGAAAGCGGAATCCCGACACCGGTCATCATGCTGCTGAGTTTGGGTTTGAGTCCGTAGCTTGAAGCCAGGACCGAAGCCGTAATCATGGGCGCCATCGCGGCTTCGGTAATCGAAACGTCGATTGCGGGTCCGGATTGCCTCAGGATAATTTTATACAGCACATAGAAAAATGCCGGCGTAATCATGAGTTTGAAGAATAGCCCGAGCGCAAGGAAACCGAAATGTTTGCTGCGCTTATCGAATTTGAGCTGCATCCCGACCGCGACAAGTGCGATGGGTGTGACGGTATTTCCCAATTTGTGGAAGACCGATTGCCAATTCGGTGTGAAATCAAAACGGAAAACATTCATCACAATGGCGATGAAAAATGCGATGAACGGCGGAAACAGCAGAATTTTCATCGCGATGGCTTTGGGCTGCGGCGACGATTTGGAATATAGTGCGGCGACGATAATTCCGAATGTCGCCATAACC
>DATHGE010000175.1:0-7326 GCA_035317805.1 Flavobacterium sp.
GTAATCTTTCTGCTTTCTGATGGCAATCTCGTCATACGTATTGAAACGTACGCGGTCGTCGATTTTTTTGATGATATCGAGCACATTTTTGGATGTATAATTCTCATGCAACCCGAAAATAAAATACCTTTTGAGGAAAGCCTCTTCATAGGCATAGGAAAAGCCGTTCCCGCTGTGACGGCCTTCGAGGATCCTGAAATCGGAGTGCGCATCGAAATTGATGGCGTTAATCGGTTTTCCTTTGGCGAGTGCGGTGCCTTTGATATTTCCATAGGCATTGTTATGGCCGCCGCCGATGATGATTGGGATTTTCCCCGACTGAACGATTGTTGAGATGATGTGGGCGACTTCCTTATCGACAATTTCGACGAGGTTGTTGAATTCCTTGCGGTGGTTGATGTTGTGAAAATCGAGCGATTTGGCCGCTTCCATTTCCGGCGCAACGTCGAGTTGGCCCAAAACCAACAGCTGGCTTCCCTTACAAAACCGGTTGTGCTGAATATTTGCGATGCTTTTTATCGCGCTTTCCCAGGCTGAAGCTGCCCCGGGACGCCCAAAATTAGCACGCACGCCGATGTCTTCGGGAATTCCGAACAGCACATATTTGGCATCGCATTCTTTAAGAAAGGCTGTAATGTCGGCGTTTTTGGGAACGGTGAGCATCTTTTCGCCAAATTTTATTTCACCGCTGCGGTGGTTGGTAATTTTAGCGAGATCGCTTATGAGGAAAGGAATCAGTTTGTCCATTTTATTGTTTTAATATCTCCAAAAGTATAATTTTTTACATAAAGTTTCGTTAACCCTTTTGTTGTAAAATTATATTAACATAAATTTGTTAAGTTGTAAAATAAAAGAAATAATTAGTTAAATTAGTTAAAAAATAATACGATAACTTATGGAAAATCAAAAAAACAATTCAAATCTTAAGGCAATTATAGCAATTTTAGCGGTTCTTCTTGTCGGAAGTTTGGTGTACATCTTTAAAATGACTTCAGATGCCACGACTTTGCAGACCGAATTAACCACTACAAAAAGTGATAAGGCTTCTGTAATGAAAGACCTCGAAGAGCTCAAAGCGACTTATGATGCTGCGATTGCAGAGAATACATCAATGTCGGATGAGCTTATTGCCGAAAGAGAGAAAGTTGTAAACCTGATGAAAGATTTGGATAAATCTAAGGGTGACGCTGCCTCGATGAAAAAATACAAAAGCCAGTTTTTCGCTTTAGAGTCTAAAATGAAAACGCTTGTTGCGGAAAACGAAACCCTCAAGAAGGAGAATGGCGTACTGACCGTAGAAAGGGACAGTACGGTAATGGTTTTGGGCGAGGCCAAGAAATACAATGAGGTTTTGGTAGGGCAAAACGAAGAGTTGTCTAAAACTGTCGAAAAAGCGGCCAAACTGAATGTGACTAACCTGCAGACTGCGGCTTACAAACTCAGAAGTTCAGGCAAACAGATCGCAACTGAGAAAGCAAGAAAAGCCGATGTTTTGAAAATCAGTTTCGTCATCAATGAAAATGCGGTGGCAAAACCAGGAGAGAGAACCTATTATGTCCAGGTAATTGACAGCAAAAACAATGTATTGGGCGACAAGAAAATCGAAACTTTCGGTGAAAATACACTGACGTATAGCTTCCAGACAACTATTAACTATGAGAATAAACCGGTTCAGGTTTCTCAGGATTTACCAGGTACAAACTTTGAAAAAGGAACTTATTTCGTAAATGTGTTTGACAAAGGCGAATTGGTTTCCAAATCAAGCTTTAGCCTGAAATAATATAAAATAGGCTTAAAATAAAAACTCCCGATTTGCGTCGGGAGTTTTTTTATGGCTTTTTTCGAAAAAATTATTTGATAGTTTTTCCCTCAAGGATAACAGAATCAATCAGATTACTGCCGAAAGCGTAAGGCAATTGATAAAAGGACGTCAGCGGTTTGGTGATAATCAGGTTCGCCTTTTTGCCAATGGTAATGCTGCCATGCGTATCTGAAATACCCATCGCATAAGCGCCGTTGATTGTTGCGGCATTAATTGCCTCTTCGGGTGTCATTTTCATTTTAATACAGGCCGTGGCCACGACAAAATTCATATTTCCCGACGGTGTAGATCCCGGATTGAAGTCGGTTGCCAATGCCAAAGGCAATCCCGCATCGAGCATTTCACGTGCCGGCGTATATGGAATGCTTAGGAAATAGGAGCAGGAAGGCAAAGCGACCGGCATTGTGGAAGTGTTTTTTAAGGCTTCGATATCTTCAGGCTTCATGACTTCGAGGTGATCGACGGAAAGTGCGCCATATTTTACTGCAATCTGCACACCGCCGATTGCATTGAATTGATTGACGTGGATTTTCGGAATCAACCCATATTGTTTTCCCGCCTCAAGAACCCGTTCGGTTTCTGCTACAGAAAAATAGCCCGTTTCGCAAAACACATCGACGTATTCGGCGAGATTTTCTTTCGCCAGGATCGGAATCATTTCATTGACAATCAGGTCGATATAGCCTTTGTGGTTTTCCTTATATTGTAATGGAAAAGCGTGCGCACCGAGGAATGTCGATCGGATTTCAATTGGATAATTGGCCTTTAGTTTTTTGATGACGCGCAGCATTTTGAGTTCGTCTTCAACCGAAAGTCCGTAACCGGATTTGATTTCGGCCGCGCCGGTTCCCAAAGCCATGACTTCTTCGAGGCGTATTTTTGACTGGCTGTAGATTTCTTCTTCTGAGGCTTCATGCAACTTTTTTGCCGAATTTAGGATGCCGCCGCCGCGGTTGGCGATTTCCTCATAGGTCATTCCGTTGATGCGGTCCACGAATTCCTGCTCGCGGTTTCCGGCATAAACAATGTGCGTATGGCTATCGCACCAAGCTGGCAAAACCATTTTTCCATTGGCATCGATCACTTCGGCATTTTTGGTTTCGGGGCAATTTTGCATTGGTCCGAAATCGGCGATCTTATCATTATCAATAAGCAGGAAGGCATTTTTTAATGTAGGAAGTACCGCCATTTCAGCTCCCGAAACTTTATCGACGGCCGTTTTGCGAACCTGCAGCAGCTCTTTTATATTGATGATCAGGGTTTGCATCTCGATTTTTTTGTAAATGTAAAATGGAATTTTAAAAACTCCTATCTTTATGACAAATAAAATTGGCGTGAGGTTATGAAATGCATGAACCAGAACCAAATCCTGAACCCATACAATGAGAAGAGTAAAATATAAGAAATCCCGGATCGTCCAGCCCAACTATTACGAATATACCGGGATTTACAAAACCGACCCGATACAGATGCAGCTGTTTGTTTATGACGATTCGGGGTATGAAGAATATAAAAACGTTTCCCTGCCAAGGGTCCGCAAAGAAATCGACGACCCGCTGCAGGCCGAAGATGTAAAATGGCTCAACGTGCACGGATTGCACCAAGTGGAACTGATTAAGGAAATAGGGGAAATGCTCGAATTGGAGCCGTTCATCGTGAGTGATATCCTAAACACCACGCGGCGCAGTAAGATGGAAGAGCTCGACCAGGTGCTTTTTTTTAGCATCAAATCGATCCTTCCCGATGAGAATTTCGACCACGTAAAAGTGGAGCAGATCAGTTTTATACTCAAGGACGATTTGCTGGTGTCGTTCCAGGAAAAGAAGAGCGATTTCTTTACGCACATCCGCGAACGCATCAAAACGCACAGTGGTATCGTACGCAAAAAGAAAAACGACTACCTGTTATACCTGCTGCTCGAAGCGGTCATGGAAAACTTCTACATTACAATCGAATATTACGAAGATTGCATCGAAGCTTTGCTGATTGAATCCAAGACCAGCGAAAATACGGATGTATTGGAGCGCATCGAAAAGAGCCGCGAAAATCTCAACTTCCTCAAACGTGCCATTTTGCCGTTGCGGGATGCACTTTTCAACCTCAAAAGCATTCGCGAGGACAATGAATATGACGGTATTGAGAAAGGAAATTATTCTTTTTTTGCGCGCCTGCACCAAAAATCACTCGAATTGCTCGAACAGATCGAATACGACATGAATACGCTCGATAGCGCCTCAAGCTTTTATTTTGCCACGCAAAGCCACAGGATGAACGATATCATGCGGATACTTACCGGCGTTTCTGTGATTTTTATGCCATTGACATTTATCGTTGGCGTATACGGAATGAATTTCGACTACATGCCCGAACTACGCCACAAATATGGCTATTTCATCGTAATGGGCTTTATGTTTCTGATCGTATTGCTGATGGTTTATTATTTTAAGAAGAAGAAATGGTTCCATTGATGGAATTGGAATAATATAACAAAGTAATGTTAAAGCGTAAGCGCGGCGTTCGATTTAAAAGTAAATTTGAGTGAATCTAACTACAATTTTATGAGAACCTACACCGCACAATTTAAACTTCCGGGAAATATAGGCATTGGCGCTATGGATCTTGATTCTGTTCAGACAGAAAAGCAGCTTTCGGCAGTCATTGCCAGTACCTTTATGAAAGGAGACGCGCAACTGACAAATGTGAATGAGTTTTTTACCGAGCTTGACGACCACACCAAAGAAAAAGACGAGGCGACCGGAGAATTCGCAACGATTATCGACATCAACCTTTATCTCAATGATGCGGTTGGTAAAAATTTCAAGAAACACCAGGACGCGATAACCGAAAAGGCGGTAGAGACTTTACGAAACAGCAAAATGTTCCTGTCGTATTTATGGCAGCAAAAAAATACAGAGCACATCGGATTGGAAACTTTCTTCGTTTAACAATCCTTAAGAAAATTATAAGCCCTCATTTGAGGGCTTTTTTATTATACAGCAACAAAGATGTCGACTTCAGCATTTTCGAAATCCCGGGATTTTTCGCCGTAGATTTCAAAGTCGGCGGTGTATTTCCGATCCATACCCGAATTCCAGATTTCTTCCCATTTCTTATAAACCGCGTCCTGCGACAAATTTCCCTTTGCGATGAAATGCCTGTAAACGGCTTTTTCAAAAGTGCGTCCAATCATTCCTTCGGGAATAGTGTCGAGATTTGAAACCTTACAGCCAAGAATGGTCGTATAAGGTTTGGTGAAATCTTTCTCATAATCGGTATAGACCGAATAGATGGAATCGTCGGTTTTATCCGGAATCTTAGCCTGGATATTTTCGGAAATAAACCGGTTCCAAAGCGCCGGAATATCAATTGCCGCCTGGTTGTCTTCATTTGTGGTGCGTACCGAAATTCCGATGACGGAAAACGAATCAATGCTGGTATTTTTCATTTTTTATCTGTTAGATTAATTCTTCACACTCAAACCCGTATTGCGAAACCAAATCAATGATTTCCGCTTCCGAAAGGTCATAAGAAACAACCCTCAGTACCAAATCGCAATCTTCAGTATCGACATTCCACTGGCTGATGGAACGGTTTTTCCCAAATTTTTTTTCAAGCTGACGCAGGTTCTCCTTTTGGATATTGGTCTTAAAAACATGAATGTGGTCCAATAAATCTTCCATAATCAGGTTGTTTTGGGATTGTTACACAAAGAAACAACCGCCAGGTGACAACAGTATGTCAGCAGGATTTTCGGATTGTGAAGTTTTTACAGCTTTTTTGAAATCCCGTCAATCAATTCACGCATCTGCACTTTCATATGAAGCGGTTCGATAATATCCGCCTGGTCGGCAAACATCAGCATCCATCGGGCAAAACCTTCGATGTAAAGTGTCCGGAAGGTCATTTCGATCTGGTCTTCCCTGTCAATTTCAGAAACAAATCCGTAGTAATATTTCTGGTTGTTGATATAAGGCGCAATCTTTTTATTGACCAGGATTTTTACGGTTTCGAGATTTTGGGTGCTTTCCGCCTGTAGCAGATAATCCTTGAAAGGCAAGTGTTTCTTGTGGTATTTCTCATCGGTGATGTTAATTTCGCTGATCCTGTCGGTACGGAAGTGCCGGTATCCTTTACGCAAATGACACCATCCGATGACATACCAAAGCTGGTTTTCATGGTAGATTCCAATCGGCTCAATCGTGCGTTCTGTGGCTTCACTGCTGCTGAAGGCGTTGTAGGTCATTTTTGCAATCCTGTTTTCAGAAATGCTTTGGAGCAGGCAATCGAGAATATTGTCGGGCGCATCGGGGTTTTCCCGTGCCCTTTTGCGGATCAGGATGCTGTCTTCGATATTTTCGACCATGTCTTTTTCGTCGCTGCGGAGTACGGCTTTCATCTTGTACATCGCCGACTGGTAGCTGGCTTTCGTCGCCACATCGGTAAATTGCTCCATGAGTTTTTCGGCAGTCACGAAAGTCATCGCTTCTTCACGCGTAAACATCACGGGCGGCAGGCGGTAGCCATCAACAAGCGAATAACCGATTCCGGCTTCGCCATACAACGGCACGCCGGCTTCCTCGAGTGAGCGAATGTCACGGTAAACCGTACGCAGACTGATGTCGAAACGGTCGGCGAGATCCTGCGCCTTTACGATTTTTTTGGATTGGAGCTGGATAAGGATGGCGGTAATACGGTCGAATCGGTTCATGGGAAATTATAAAAAGCGGTATCCGAAATTGATAGCGGATTGCCAATGTAACAATTAAATTGAAATTTGACAACTCATCCTCCAAATTCAACAATTCGGTTAAGAATAGTTTTTTAGCTTTGCCATCAGTCGCATATTTGCGGTATCAAAAACCAAACACAATGAGATCTATCTTTACAATTATCATCCTATTATGCTTTTCAGGCGTCTTTTCGCAGAACACCGTTTCGGGAAAAGTAACCGATAATAAAGGCAATCCCGTTCCCGGAGCCAACGTTTTTCTCGAAGGAACCTATGACGGCGCTTCGAGCGATGCCGAAGGGAATTTCAGCTTTACCACCGAAACGACCGGAAACCAGATGCTCGTGGTGAGTTTCCTGATTTATGAAACCTCGAAGACATTGATCGATGTGGCGAATTTTAAAGGGCAGACGGTCAAACTCCGCGAAAGCGTCAATTCGCTCGATGCGGTTATCGTTACTGCAGGGACTTTTGAGGCCGGCGATAAGGCAAGGGTTTCTGTATTGAAGCCGCTCGATATTGTCACCACGGCAGGTTCGGCCGGAGATATCGTCGCGGCATTGCAGACTTTACCCGGAACGCAAACCGTAGGCGAAAGCGGCCGTTTGTTCGTCCGTGGTGGCGAAGCCGATGAAACGCAGACTTTCGTCGATGGTATCAGGGTCGCACAGCCGTATGGCTCGACGACGAATAATTTGCCTACACGTGGCCGGTTTTCGCCATTCCTGTTTAGCGGGATTTCGTTTTCTACCGGCGGTTATTCGGCAGAATACGG
>DATHGE010000176.1:0-5988 GCA_035317805.1 Flavobacterium sp.
CCCTTCAATTATGAAATGGGTCAGCGAAGCCAGGACCTGCAGCCGCTATATTTTGAAAACGGATTGTTGTATATTAGCCGGCTGGAATTAATCCTCAACGATATCATCGTAAATGACGCCGCATTCCCGATGGAAGTGGACCACCGTTTTGCAGCCGTAGATATTGATACCCAGGCAGATTTTGATTATGCCGAATATTTAATAAATGAAATTAAACGATAAATGGATTACAAGGAAATAGCGAAAGAGAACTACAAGAAATTTTCGTTTGTCGAAGGGAACGAATATATTGCCAGCGAATATGCAATTATAACCATCCTTAAATTGCTTGCCGATTTTAAGATCAATTCGATTCTGGAAGTCGGGCTCGGTATCGGTTCTATTTCAGATACGATTTTCAAATATGCCAAAAAACGGGGCATCGCAATCGATTATACCGGTACCGAAGCCAATGAATATTGTCTCACAGCCCTGAAATCAAATGTCGGCGATTACAACGATATTCATTTGTATGCTTCGATTTCTGAAATTAAAGGCAACCCGAAATACGATTTCATCATTGTTGACGGTTCCGACGAATCGCTGCAAAGCATAGCCGCTTTCTGAAAACCCGATACGATCCTGTTCATCGAAGGCTATCGCGGTTCCCAGGTTGGCCTGCTCAAGGATATTTTTCCGGGCTGCGCGCATGTCGAGATTATTTCGTCCTACCGGAATCCGGATTACGGACCTTTCCCGAATGACCGTTGGACCGGCGGCGGGCAATTGATTTTTATCAATCCCGGATTCTACAAAAAATGGTATTGGTTTGCCGAAAAAGCCAAATCTTTTCTCAAAAGAAGGCTGCGAAAATTAAAATAGGATCTGAATCTATGGAAAACCCATTCATAAAAATAGGAAACAGGCGCGTCGGGCAGGACTACCCACCGTTGGTAATCGCCGAAATCGGGATCAACCACGAAGGTTCGCTGCAAGTCGCCAAAGAAATGGTAGATGCCGCGCACAGGGCCGGAGTGGAAGTCGTAAAGCACCAGACGCATATCGTTGCAGACGAAATGAGCGGCGCCGCAAAGAAAGTCATTCCGGGAAACGCCAACGTTTCGATATACGAAATCATGGAACGCTGCGCTTTGGATGAAACCGACGAACGCGAACTCAAAGAATATGTGGAAAGCAAAGGGATGATTTTTATCTCAACGCCTTTTTCACGCGCTGCCGCAGAAAGGCTGCGGAAATTCGACATTCCGGCCTACAAGATCGGATCGGGCGAATGCAACAATTATCCGCTGCTCGAGCACATCGCCTCTTTCGGGAAACCGATTATATTGAGCACCGGAATGAATACGATCGAAAGCATCCGGAAGGCGGTTGCGATTTTCGATAAGCACAGTGTTCCCGTGGCTTTGCTGCATACGACAAATTTATATCCAACGCCAATCCACTTGGTTCGTTTTGGCGCCATGACCGAAATGCATGAGGCTTTTCCGGATAAGGTTTTCGGCTTGAGCGACCATACCTTAAACAACAATGCGTGTCTTGGAGCTGTGGCCTTGGGCGGATCGATCCTCGAACGCCATTTTACCGATCATATGAACCGCACCGGACCCGATATTGTTTGCAGCATGGACGAACAGGCCTGCCGGGAACTCATTGTTTCAAGTGCTGAAATGGCGCTGATGCGTGGCGGAACGAAACAGCCTGCAAAAGAGGAGCAGGTGACCATCGATTTTGCCTTTGCTACCGTTTGCACCATCGCACCGATAAAGAAAGGCGAAACCTTTACCAAAGAAAATATTTGGGTGAAACGCCCGGGAACAGGTGCCATCCTTGCCGATCGCTTCGAATCGGTTTTAGGGAAAAAGTCCAATAAAGACATTGCGTCGGATGAGCAGTTAACCTGGGATGATATCAGTTAGATGAAAAATTTTGTAGATTTTCTGTTGGCCAAAGTGTACAAAAGCATTCCGATTCCGGAGGCAATGATACAAAATGCCCTGCTGAAAACCATCGCCGATGTGCAATACCATTTTCCAATGCTTTCGGAAGCGGAAATCAGCTACAGGATTGAAACCAACAATAATGAGCTTGCCGTTTTCTTATTCAGGCTCGGCAGGGAAGCGCACTTGGCAGATCGCCATGATCTGAAACCGCAACTGCACTGGCTTTTAAAGGAATTGTGCTGCTGCGAAATTTATTTCAACAATGAGATTGGTGAAGGATTTTGTGTCGTGCACGGCACCGGAACCATTCTCGGTAGCAGGAATGTTATCGGCAAAGGCTTTAAGATTCACCAAGGCTGTACGATCGGACACCGGAAAAACGGCGAAGGCAACGGGAATATTATCGGCGACAATGTGACGATGTATGCCAATGCTTCGATTATCGGCGAACTGACTTTGGGCAGCAACATCATTATCGGCGGGCATGTGATGGTTACCAAAAATGTCGAATCCGATAAGGTGCTGATTTTGAGAAGTGAAATTGTCACCCGCAGCCTATAATTCACAACCATGAAAAAAATCCTGTTTCTTACCGGAACGCGCGCCGATTTCGGCAAAATAAAATCGCTGATCTCGACCCTGGAAAATCAGCCGGATTTTACCGTTTTTGTATTTGTCACCGGGATGCACCTGCAAAAGGAATATGGTTACACCGTCATAGAAATCGAGCGCTGCAACTTCAGCAACGTGCATACTTTCCACAACCATACGCATGAAACCACGATGGATCTCACATTGGCCAAAACCATTGAAGGCCTGTCGGCTTATGTGAAGGATTGCCAGCCCGATATGATTGTCATCCATGGCGACAGGGTGGAAGCCCTTGCCGGCGCAATCGTAGGCTCGCTCAACAATATCCTGGTCGCGCATATTGAAGGCGGCGAGGTTTCCGGGACGATAGACGAACTGATCAGGCATTCGACGAGCAAGATGAGTCATGTGCATTTTGTCTCCAACAACGAGGCAAAAAACCGGTTGATCCAGATGGGCGAATTGGCCGAATCGATCTTTACGATTGGATCGCCCGATGTCGATATCATGTTTTCGGCAGAATTGCCCGATCTGAAAACCGCGAAAGCACATTACGACATTGATTTTGAAGATTATGCTGTGGCGATGTTCCATCCGGTGACGACAGAAGCGAAGTTCATGCAACAATACGCCGATATTTTTGTAGAGACGCTTTTGGAAGATACGCGCAATTACGTCGTGATTTATCCGAATAACGATCTGGGAAGCAACGCCATCCTTTCGGCTTATGCCCGATTTAAGGACAATCCGCGTTTCCGGGTTTTTCCGTCGCTTCGTTTTGAATATTTCCTGACGTTGCTCAAAAATGCAAAATTCATCATCGGAAACAGCAGCGCCGGTATCCGCGAAGCGCCTTATTACGGGCTTCCGATCATTAATATTGGTACGCGCCAGCAGAACCGGTCGGTGCACGCCGACATTCTCAACGCCGATTATGACAAGGCCGCCATCCAGAATGCCTTAAATGCTATCGACAGGCATGAAACGATGCCGTCACAGGATGATTTTGGAACGGGAAATAGCGCGCAGTTGTTTTTGGAATCGTTAAAAAAAGCCGATATTTGGGAGCTCAACCATCAAAAACAATTTAGAGACATTTAAGTGCAGAAAGATAAATTGCTTATCGTTTTTCCGGACGGCGTAGGTATAAGAAATTACTTGTATTCCAACGCATTAGAAAACAGCGGTCAGGATTTGGTACTGCTGCATCATTTTGATAAAGAAACCCTTGATTATTTAAAGAGTTTTAAGGAAATCCACGATGATATTGTCATTCCGGATTACACGGAAAGCACCTCCGAGAAATTCCTGCGCGAACTTATCTGTCTTTCCCGGCTCAACCACAACATAAAAATCACGAACAATCCGACGCTGCTTTTCAACTGGAACCGGAATCACAAAGGGTTTTTAAAACAACTTTTTTACAAGGCTGTCGAATTTGCCGCATCGTTTTACAAAGATTACAATTCGATTTTAAAGCTCGAAAGCCGCTATGCGAAGGCGATCCGGAAGAATCCGTTCTTTGGTGAAATCAAATCCATCCTTTCAGAAGTCCAACCGGCGCAAATATTCTGTTCGCACCAAAGAGGCTTAACCGCAGCGACGATTTTCTCGGCCGCGAAAGACTTGGGAATCCCGACCACGACGGTCATCTATTCCTGGGACAATCTGCCCAAAGCGAGGCTGGCGCTGCGTGCCGACAATTATCTGGTCTGGTCGGAACACATGAAATCGGAGATGGCGCTCTTTTACCCCGAAATTCCGCAAAATCAAGTGGTTATCACCGGCACGCCACAGTTCGAATTTTACCACGACAAAGAAAATATCACCGATAAGGACTCATTTTTCAAAGCCTTTAGTCTTGATCCGGATAAAAAAACCATTTGTTTTTCAGGGGACGACGTCATCACTTCGCCCGACGACCCGAAATACCTAGAAGATTTGGCCGCCGCCATTACCAATGCCGGATTGCAGGAGGAGTTCCAGATTCTCTTCAGGCGTTGCCCTGTTGATATTTCCGGAAGATATGACGCAGTCATCGGCCGTTACAAAGACCTGATCCGTGAAGCGGCACCGTTGTGGTTTTTCCATAAACATTCGAGTTTCAGTACGATTTTCCCTTCGTTTGACGATGTGAAACTGCTTGCAAGCACGGCCTGTTATGCCGATATCGTCATCAATCTGGGCTCGACTATGGCTTTCGATTTTGCGATGTACGGGAAACCTTGTATTTTTATCAATTACGATTCTGAAAATAAAGCCAACCCACACTGGTCGGTTGATGCGATTTATAAATTCCAGCATTTCAGGAGCATGCCCGATAAAAAGGCCGTAATTTGGCTCAACAATAAAGCGGAAATCATCGATAAGATCAGGCTCGGACTCGCAAGCGGGATCAACCCTGAAATGAAAGCGTGGCAGCAGATTGTTATTGGCGACGACCGCAATGCTTCCAAAAATATAAAGAAACAACTTAATCTTTCTTAAATGCACATTTGTTTCGTATCACATGAGTACCCCGTTTTAGGCTATTCCCATGGCGGAATCGGCACGCTGATCCGCGATATCTCATACAAGCTTGTCGCTAAAGGGCACCAGGTTTCCATCGCAAGGCTGAGTCCGGTCAGAAAGTACAAATTGATTGATGACAATGGCGTCGCGGTGCATTTGTTTCCCGAATCGAACCTGCCCTTTTCATTCCTGTTCAATTCATTGATTGCCAATCAGGCGATTTACAGGATCCATAAACAATCGAAAATCGATATTGTGGAAACACCCGAATTGGGATTGGCTTTTTTCCATAAGATCAAAGACGTAAAGTACGTCATCAGGATGCACGGTGGCCATCATTTTTTTACAAAAGCAGAGAACAGGCCGCTCGAATGGAAGAAAGTCTGGCAGGAAAAAAGATCGTTCGCTAAAGCCGATGCGATCATCGCGGTTTCTAACTATGTTGCCGAAACGACGCGCAAACTGCTGGAACTGGGCGATGTGAAAATCACCGTGATTTACAACCCGATTGATACGGGCCGTTTCTATGAAGCCGACAATAACAAAGTTGAAAAGCATTCGCTGTTTTTTGCCGGAACGCTCATTGAGAAGAAAGGCATCCGGCAGCTGGTGCAGTCGCTGGAGTTTCTGGTAGATGAATTCCCGGATATTAAACTCAGGATTGCTGGCCGCGACGCCAATATTCCCGGGACCAATGCGCCATACCGGCCGGTTTTGGAAAAAGCGATTTCGGAAAAAATACGCCCGCATATCGAATTTTTGGGTTCGGTTCCCAATTTTGAGATTCCCAATTATATCGAAAAATCACAGATATGCTGCTATCCGAGCCATATGGAAGCGATGCCACTTGCGTGGCTTGAGGTTTTGGCGATGGGCAAGGTTTTCCTGGCAAGCAGTACCGGCCCGGGACCGGAAGCCGTTCTCGAAAATAAGACCGGCTTTTTAG
>DATHGE010000177.1:0-2001 GCA_035317805.1 Flavobacterium sp.
GGGTCGTGTTTGATATCGGTATGGCCGTACAATCCTGCAAAAAACTGCTGGATATTCATTTCGCCTATTGCCATCATAAAAGTCTGGTCACGGTAATAACCCGAACGGAAATCGCCGTCCCGGAACGCTTTCGCCATGGCCAGTTGCGGAACTTCTTTTCCGTCGCCGAAAATCCCGAACTTTGCCTTTCCGGTCAATACTTCCCGTCTTCCGAGGAGGCTGCATTCCCTGCTGACGATTGCAATCCTGTAATCGTTCAATACTTCCTTCTTAAAATCTTCGAAAGTCAGGGCGGCCGTATTGGTTTCTGCTTGTGTCATATTGTGGTATTTTTTCAGGCTTTTGGAACACAAATTTAATCAAAAAACTTAAATGGGAGCCACTGCGAAAAAATATATGGCGTCAAATCGATAAAGCGTTTGAAAAAAGCGGTATGCTGTTATAGGCAATTCGGGAACGAGGCTGTTTTATTTATATGCGATTAATTACAAAACCTGCCGTTAAAACCATTTTCTCGTAAAAAGATTGATGAGCGATTTCGGGCTGAATGTAAAGATAAAACGGATTTTCTCTTCATAATTCTTATCGGCGATTTCCCATCCATTATTGGAATATACCGGGAAATACAATTCGAAATAATCGGTCACTAAATTAAGGCGGATCCCACTGTCATAAAGGAATTTTTCATTCTGGTTGTGGTTTTTCAGAAATCCGGCATCGCCATAAACTTCAACCCAGTTCCAGACGTTAAAGCTTACGTTTGTCGTCACCAGCCACATATTGGCGTCGGACGGTTTTAATTTGGATTTGAATCCGCCTTCGGCCAGAATCAGCTGTTGGCTGAAAATCCCGCTGGTTTCAGACCTTCCGAAGAAATTGTATTCGAAAAGGTAATCGTTCGGTTTATCCAATCCGAAATTATAATAATCAGAATCGGTCGTGTTGTAAAGAAAAGTCCCAGCGAACAGCCGCGCATTGACCTGCCTGTTGTTGTTGAATAATTTGCGGTAGGAGATTTCACCCGAAACCTTCCCGAAATGGCTCGAAAGCTGCAAATCGGTGTTGAAATTGACGTGGTTCGTGATCTCTGTTTTGGTGTTGAAATAACGCGCCGCAAACACCGAATAATTCTCGGTGCTGTCGATCACAATATCAGAATGGTCTTTCCTGACCACATTGTATTTGAGCACAACGCCCTGTTTGCGGTTGTCGCGGAAGTTTTTCTCCCGGATTAGAAACTGCACCGACGGGTTGAATTTCAAATAAGCCGCATCCGGCGCATAATGGAAATACGATCCATTGATGCCGTATCGGATGTTATAAAGCCGGCTGTCCCTTCTGTATTGATTGATTCCCAAGCCAAGACTTCCGGTAAGCGATTGCGTTTTCGGCGAATAGACCGGATTGATGTCAAACGTAAAAGGCTTGTCGAGCAGCGTTTTGTTGCTCAGGCGAATCCCGGGAGAAAGACCGTCGTATAGGTTATAGGTCACGGTCGGCACGTAAATGATCTGGTTGTAATTCGGGTTTTCCAGGTCTTTCAAAAATGCAAAGCGGTACGGCCTGTCGTTTCCGAAAAACACCTTGAGCGATTTCCAGTTGTT
Organism: Flavobacterium sp.; assembly: GCA_035317805.1. Lineage (GTDB taxonomy): Bacteria > Bacteroidota > Bacteroidia > Flavobacteriales > Flavobacteriaceae > Flavobacterium. The sequence goes on from DATHGE010000177.1 coordinate 1,605, forward strand.
CCGGAGGTTGTATTCGGGCACTTCATTTTTATAATTGAGGACAATTTTGTCGGCGTTTCTCTTTTCGACAGTAAAAGTGCTGTCGCTTCTGATATTCTCAAACCATTGCTTCCAGACGATTTTGTTGTCTTTGAGTCCGTAAACGGGAATAGGCACGGTTGTTCCTGTCTTATTTTTGATATTGAAAGTGACGCTGTCGTCGGTATCCGTGACTTCCCCGAATTTATAATCGACAATATCGCGCGAGTCGATAATCGATTTGAAAAACCAATCGATATTCTTATCCGTTTTTGATTGCAGCAGGTTTTCAAAATCGGCGCGGGAAGTCTGCTTCGCATTCGACGCATAAAATTCCTTAATGCTTGTCGGTACGATAGAATCCTGCAGGAAATGGTCA
>DATHGE010000178.1:0-5464 GCA_035317805.1 Flavobacterium sp.
TGAAAGGCCTCGGACTCGACATCAGATTAGAAGAATAAATAAAATATCCGGGAATGGCTTGCTTTTCCCGGTTTTAAAAGTTTTTTCAGGAGCTAATCCCGCTATTTGCTGCAATCTTTTTTCGGAAAAACCTCAAAAAGGATTTCCGCTGCTATCGGGGCTAGAACATGTGAAAACATCAAACAGTTTTCAATTATCAAAATATAAGTTGTATGACTATGATGAATAATAGGAATAATAACAAAGACAAAAACCCTGTAAAAAGATTTGACAAAATTTCGATTGGTCTGGCTTCGCCGGAATCGATCCTGGCCGAGTCAAGAGGTGAGGTTTTAAAACCGGAAACCATCAATTACAGAACCCACAAACCAGAACGCGACGGATTGTTCTGTGAAAGAATCTTCGGACCTGTAAAGGATTTCGAATGTGCCTGTGGAAAATACAAAAGAATCCGCTACAAAGGCATTATCTGCGACCGTTGCGGGGTGGAAGTGACTGAGAAAAAAGTACGTAGAGACAGAGTTGGACACATCAATCTGGTGGTGCCGATCGCGCACATCTGGTATTTCCGTTCGCTTCCGAACAAAATCGGTTACATCCTCGGATTGCCGTCCAAGAAATTAGACATGATCATCTACTACGAAAGATATGTAGTGATCCAGCCGGGTATCGCACAAAATGCCGAAGGCGAACCAATCCAGAGACTTGACTTTTTGACTGAGGAAGAATACCTGAACATTCTGGACAGCCTTCCACAGGAAAACCAATATTTGGATGATTTCGATCCTAATAAATTCGTTGCCAAAATGGGAGCGGAGTGTATCATGGATTTGCTCGCACGTATCGACCTTGACGCGTTGTCATACGATTTGCGTCACTCGGCAAACAACGAAACATCAAAACAACGTAAAACAGAAGCGCTCAAAAGACTGCAGGTTGTAGAATCTTTCCGCGAATCAAACCTCAATCGCGAAAACCGCCCTGAGTGGATGATCATGAAAGTAGTGCCTGTTATCCCGCCGGAATTGCGTCCATTGGTGCCGCTTGATGGTGGCCGTTTCGCAACTTCCGATTTGAACGATTTGTACAGAAGAGTAATCATCCGTAACAACCGTTTGAAACGTCTGATGGAAATCAAAGCGCCGGAAGTAATCTTGCGTAATGAAAAACGTATGTTGCAGGAATCAGTAGATTCATTGTTCGATAACACTCGTAAAGCATCTGCTGTTAAGACCGAATCAAACCGTCCATTGAAATCACTTTCTGATTCATTGAAAGGTAAACAAGGTCGTTTCCGTCAGAACTTACTTGGAAAACGTGTCGATTATTCGGCCCGTTCGGTAATCGTCGTCGGACCAGAATTGAAATTGTTCGAATGCGGTATCCCTAAAGATATGGCAGCGGAATTGTACAAACCATTCGTGATCCGTAAACTGATCGAGCGTGGAATCGTAAAAACCGTAAAATCGGCCAAGAAAATCATAGACAAAAAAGAGCCTGTAGTTTGGGACATCCTTGAGAATGTAATCAAAGGCCACCCGATCTTACTGAACAGGGCTCCTACTTTGCACAGACTCGGAATCCAGGCGTTCCAGCCAAAACTGATTGAAGGAAAAGCAATCCAATTGCACCCTTTAGTTTGTACGGCTTTCAACGCGGATTTTGATGGTGACCAGATGGCGGTACACTTGCCACTCGGACCGGAAGCGATCCTTGAAGCGCAATTATTGATGCTCGCGTCACACAACATCCTTAACCCGGCCAATGGTGCGCCAATTACCGTTCCTTCTCAGGATATGGTTTTGGGTCTGTACTACATGACCAAAGAAAGAATCTCTACCCCGGAATTGAAAATTTTAGGTGAAGGCCTGACTTTTTACTCTGCCGAAGAAGTAAATATCGCGTTAAACGAAGGCCAGTTGGAATTGAATGCATCGGTTAAAATCCGTGCAAAAGACTTTAATGAAGCAGGCGAATTGGTATTCAAAATTATCAAAACGACTGCCGGACGTGTCTTGTTTAACGAAGTGGTTCCAGAAGCTGCAGGATATATCAATGATGTATTGACTAAGAAAAATCTTAGGGATATTATCGGTAGAATCCTTAGCGTAACAGACGTCCCTACAACAGCTGCGTTCCTTGACAACATGAAGGATATGGGTTACAAATTCGCTTTCAAAGGCGGATTGTCATTCTCTTTGGGTGATATTATCATCCCGGAAAGAAAAGGCGAACTCATCGCTGACGCCCGTGAGCAGGTAGAAGGAATTTCCGTGAATTACAACATGGGACTCATCACCAACAACGAGCGTTACAACCAGGTAATCGACGTGTGGACTTCCACAAACGCATTGCTGACAGAATTGGCCATGAAAAATATCCGTGAAGACCAACAAGGTTTCAACTCGGTTTACATGATGCTTGACTCTGGAGCAAGGGGTTCGAAAGAACAGATCCGTCAGTTAACCGGTATGCGTGGATTGATGGCAAAACCTAAAAAATCGACTGCAGGCGGTGGAGAGATTATCGAAAACCCGATCCTTTCGAACTTTAAGGAAGGTCTGTCGATCTTAGAATACTTCATCTCAACGCACGGTGCACGTAAAGGACTTGCGGATACGGCTTTGAAAACGGCCGATGCGGGTTACCTTACCAGGAGACTGCACGACGTTTCACAAGACGTTATCGTTAACATCGAAGATTGTGGTACCTTAAGAGGAATCGAAGTTTCGGCTTTGAAGAAAAATGAAGAGATTGTTGAAGTTCTGGGAGAAAGAATTTTGGGACGCGTCGCGTTGCAGGATCTGATCAACCCTTTGACAAACGAAGTTTTGGTTCAGGCCGGACAACAGATTACAGAGGCGATCATGAGAGCAATCGAAGCTTCTCCGATCGAGAAAGTAGAAGTGCGTTCTCCATTGACCTGTGAAGCCTTGAAAGGAATCTGCGCGAAATGCTACGGACGTAATCTTGCGACCGGAAAAATGACGCAAAGAGGAGAAGCTGTCGGTGTAATTGCTGCACAGTCGATCGGTGAGCCGGGAACACAGTTGACGCTTCGTACATTCCACGTTGGAGGTACGGCGGGTAACATTTCTGAAGAATCAAGCATCGTTACAAGATTCGACGGTCGTTTGGAAATCGAAGATCTCAAAACGGTTAAAGGAGAAGACACTGACGGTAACAATACCGACATTGTGGTTTCGCGTTCAACGGAATTGAAATTGGTCGATACCAAAACCGGAATCGTCCTGAATACGCACAACATTCCTTACGGATCAAGCATCTTTGTAAAAGACGGCGACGTCGTGAAAAAAGGTACGACTATCTGTAAATGGGATCCATATAACGGGGTTATCGTTTCTGAGTTTACCGGAAAAATCGCTTACGAAGATTTAGAGCAGGGACAATCGTTCCAGGTTGAGATTGATGAGCAGACCGGATTCCAGGAAAAAGTAATCTCTGAAGCAAGAAACAAAAAACTGATTCCGACCTTATTGGTATACGGTAAAGACGGCGAATTGATCCGTTCTTACAACTTACCGGTTGGTGCCCACCTTATGGTAGAAAACGGGGAGAAGATCAAGGCTGGTAAAGTTTTGGTGAAAATTCCACGTCGTTCTTCCAAAGCAGGCGATATTACAGGAGGTCTTCCAAGAATTACCGAGTTGTTAGAGGCTCGTAATCCTTCGAACCCGGCTGTGGTTTCTGAAATCGACGGAGTTGTTACTTTCGGAAAAATCAAACGTGGTAACCGCGAGATCATCATCGAATCTAAATTCGGCGAAATCAAGAAATACCTCGTGAAATTGTCAAGCCAGATCCTTGTTCAGGAAAATGACTTCGTAAGGGCGGGCGTTCCGTTGTCTGATGGAGCCATTACACCGGACGATATATTGAGAATCCAGGGACCAGCTGCTGTTCAACAGTATTTGGTGAATGAGATTCAGGAAGTGTACCGTCTGCAAGGGGTGAAAATCAATGACAAGCACTTTGAGGTAGTGATCCGTCAGATGATGCGTAAAGTTCGCGTTGAAGATCCGGGAGATACCTTGTTCCTTGAAGAGCAATTGATCCATACCAAAGACTTTATCGTTGAAAATGATAAGCTTTACGGAATGAAAGTCGTTGAAGATGCCGGTGATTCTGAAAATATCAAACCGGGTCAGATCATTACTCCGCGTCAGTTGCGTGATGAGAACTCTTTGTTGAAACGTACCGATAAGAACCTGGTAACTGCACGTGACGTCATTACGGCTACTGCAACTCCGGTGCTGCAAGGTATTACAAGAGCATCGCTTCAGACGAAATCGTTTATCTCTGCTGCATCGTTCCAGGAAACTACGAAAGTGTTGAATGAGGCTGCGGTTGCAGGTAAAATCGATACACTCGAAGGTCTGAAAGAAAATGTAATCGTTGGTCACAGAATCCCTGCCGGAACCGGTATGAGAGAATACGACAACACGATTGTAGGTTCTAAAGAAGACTATAACGAAATGATGGCCAATAAAGAAGAATATATCTATTAAGATGAGTGATCAAAAACAACCACCGGGACAAATCAACATCGAGCTGGATGAGGCGACCGCAGAAGGAATCTATTCCAACCTCGCGATCATCAACCATTCCGCTTCAGAATTTGTATTGGATTTTGTATGCATCATGCCTGGCACTCCAAAAGCCAAAGTAAAATCGAGAATAGTATTGACACCACAGCACGCCAAGAGATTGGTAAAGGCTTTGTCCGAAAACGTCCATAGATATGAAGTCGCCCACGGCGAAATCAAGGACAGCGAACAGCCGCCGATACCTTTAAATTTTGGACCTGCGGGTCAGGCATAAACAAAAACCTCCTGAGAAATCAGGAGGTTTTTTTATTTTTATTTGAGTGTGCCGGATTTGCAATGTGCGGCTTAAACATTTCAGGATGTATTCAAAAAAGTATTAAAACCAACACTTCGACGGTTTTAAAGGCTCTCTGACGGGTGAAAAAACTATTAACGTTTTATTAACGTAGATTAGATAGAAATCCTTACAAAATAGGGATTATTGTTAATTTAATAAAAAAAAATCTATGAAAAAGAAACTACCCTTTTCGGGAAGCAAATGCCCTTGCGCCCTTTCCAGCTTAAAAGTATTATTGCTTTTAGTGATTTTTTCCGCTGTGGGCAGCACTAAACTGACTGCGCAAAATTTGATTCCTGTATCCGTTGGAGGATTTGAAAGCGCCACATCGACTTTTGCTGCTAATGGATGGACTGAAAAGCAAACATCAAATACACGACGGCTATATGTCGGTACCGCCGGAGGAGCCAACGCCGGAACGAAGGCCGCAATTGCGGGAAATCCATCATCAGGAACCTACAACGGAACTAATACTGCCGGCGTTTCCTATTTTTACAGGGATGTTGCGATTCCGGCTTTGACTACGGGTCAAACCGCCGTTTTGAGCTTTTACCTCAAA
>DATHGE010000179.1:0-2663 GCA_035317805.1 Flavobacterium sp.
ATGTCCGGATATTTCTTTATAAACCGGTCGTCAAATTCCGATGGCTTTATTTTCTCGCGATCAATAAAGGTGTTTATCATGTCGATGAAAACGTACTGGAAGTCACCCGACGCGCAAAGCTTATCCAATCCCGCCAAGTCCCTCACGTCGGTGGAAAATGCCCTTGGATTGGCCTCAAGGCCGGTGAGTTTCCAGATATCCTGGGTGGACTTGCTGTAGCCCTGGTCGGCAAAATCATACAGGACGTTCCCGAATTTCGTAAGCTCTGCGGCAAGCTTGCAGAACCCGGCCGTTTTCCCATTTTTCGGACCGCCGTACCCGGCAATCTTCATGTTCTTGGCGGGATTTTGGAGCAGCGACGCGAATTCCCCTGTAAGCTCCAGGCTGTCGAACTGCATGTTCATCAGGTCGGCCGAGGACTTTACAAGTGCGCTTTTCGGTTTTGCCACATTAGCCGGTTTCGGCTTTACTTCAGGGACGCTTTCGACAACAGTTATTTCCGGCTGTGGTGGATCTGAAATCAATTCGACTGGAGAAACTTCGTTTTCTGTTCCTTTGAGCCCAACTGGTTTTGACGCTTTACATTTTTTTGGTTCGGAAAAAGATTTTAAAACCGGCTTGTCGGCTTGAAGCGCAAATTGTTTTTGCAGGCTTTCCTTTGCCCATTTTTCGGCCTCCGCAATAGTGTATTGCTGCGTGCGCCAAGCCATTTCGTGATTACTGTCCCCAATGGATTCAAGCTGCCGCAATAGCCTTGCATATCTTTCCATATCGGAAATACCAAGCATAGCATCCGGATTTTTTGTCCCGATCAGCAAGTGATTGGCAAGTTTATACTTTAGTGATTCGGGAGAATTGTCTTTCAGCCATCTTTCAATGATATTCTTGTAAGGATATTTTGGGTTTGCGATTAAATACTTTTCAGCAATTTTTGTAGGTCTGATTTTTCTCTCCGCTGCGGCCTTGCCTGCTTCTGAAAATTGCTTTTTCATTTCGGCAGCTTTAGCAGGGGTCATTTTAGTCGCTTTTGGCTTTACTGCAGCAGGTTCCTTTTTAGGGACTGTTACAATTTTTCCATTGATGAATTTATATCCGGGACGCAGGCGTCCGCAATCGTCGAGGGCTTCCCTGTAATCGCCTGTGTGCATAAGCCCGTTAAGGCCAATTTGGAAATCAGAAATTTCAGGCTCAATACCCTCAAATTTAAACGAGCTCACATAGGGGTTATCGTTGAGTACCTTCGACAACCGGTAAATAATGGCAGCGTTATTCTCAGTTTGGGCCTCGCTTATAAGTTCGCCGACTCCCTCCCTGAGAAGAACGCTTCCATTCAACCCATTAAATTTGCTGGTTACACTCATAATTATTTAGAAGGATGCTTCAAAAACAGATTGGTCATTTGCCGCATACCATCCCCATACCGAAATCGGCACGTTTACATAAGGCTTGTTATTGTTTGCGGCGTTGAACGCATCCAATGAGGCCTGCCCGTTTCCTGCCAATGCCAATTTGCCGTTAAGCACCCGGAACCAGATACCGTCTTTATCGATCACGATCGAATTGTTGTACATTGTCATTACGCTCTGCGGAGTAAGTTCACCGTCAGTAGTCGTGCCTGCCACGTTTGTGGAATCTTTTTTTGGCATCCCGAAGAGGTAATATCCTCCGCCTGCCAACGCTAATAACAATAAGATTTTTTTCATTTTTCCTTTTTTAAATTATTCGTTTTTAATTAAAATTTTTGTCCCCAAAATGCTGACATAACAGACTATCTTAGATTTCTCAAGGATTTGCCCCATGGTCATAACTGACAGGTATTCCGCCAGGTTCTCCAACGGTATCTCAACGGGCAGGTTTTCGATCACAATCGAATTGAGCTCCGGGATTTCGACCACAGTGATGTTGGTATTGACCGTCGCTATTTTTTTCCCATCCAGGACTATACTGATCTCGCTGAGCGTTGCAAGGTTGTTTCCGTCAAAAGAAAAATCATCCTCAGTCGGGTTGGATAATTTTACGTCCATGCTGAAAGATACCTTGGTGAACGAGAACTTAAAATTGTCGGCCCATTTGAATGAGGCCCTGATCTGGCTAAAGGTGTTCGAAAGCTTTTGCGCCCTGTAAAACCCGTAAGCCGCGATCAAAAGGAGTATCAGCGTGAGGCTTCCTATAACTTTCTTTGTCGTCATGATCTAATTTTTTAATTGATAGCCTGCATACGCGCCAATGGCGAAACTTGCAATTTCCTTCCACCATGTCCGGGGAACAATCACCTCTGTCGATTGTATCTGGAGTACAGTCACATTTTTACTGGTCGGGGTTACATCGGTTACCGCTGTTGTCTTTCCCAAAAACCATTTGCGCTTAAAGCCGGTGACGGTCGTAACAGAGATATCACCTGTGACTTGTGTCAGTATTATTCCCTTATTGTCGATGCGGTAATTGGCACAAAACCAATCTTCCCAAACCGTCCCGACGCGCTCAAAGCTTTCGGTTTTAGTCGAATCTGACTGTGCCGGACGCAGGACAATCGGCGTATCGAAAACAGCTATCGCAGAATCAAGCTTCGCCTGGGCCTTAATTGTTGTGATCGAGGTAACTTTCGAGAAACGGCCGGTTAGTTTCTGCAATTCCTTGTCTTTTGCCGGTTGGTCCTTTAGATC
>DATHGE010000180.1:0-4251 GCA_035317805.1 Flavobacterium sp.
ACACATGAATCAGCGGCTGTCCGCCAACGAGTTTGTTCGATATCACTTTGTATTCGTCCTGATAGCCCGCAAGTTCAGCCTTGGATACTTTCTTCTCCCATACTTTTCCTTTAACCTCAAGCAGCGCATCATCGGTATTTCCGCTGAAAATCAATTTTCCGTGGTTCATTACGGCCATTTGTGTGCATAGTTCGCGTACATCCTGGACGATATGTGTCGAAAGGATTACGATAATATTCTCGCCGATTTCGCTTAAGATATTATAAAACCGGTTCCTTTCGCCGGGGTCCAGGCCTGCGGTCGGCTCGTCAACGATCACCAGTTTCGGATTTCCGATCAGGCATTGCGCAATCCCGAAACGCTGGCGCATCCCGCCGCTATAACTGCTTACATGTTTTTTGCGATGGTCCCAGAGGTTGACTTTCACAAGCAGTTGCTCTACAATCTGGCTGCGGTCGGATTTGTTGCTGAAGCCTTTCAATAATGCCAGATGATTGAGCAACTCTGTGGCCGATGTCCGCGGATAAACCCCAAATTCCTGCGGCAGGTAACCGAGCACTTTCCGCACGGCATCCTTATCGTTCAGGACATCGATACCGCCAAGCGTGACCGAACCGCTGTCGGCATCCTGTAAAGTCGCGAGCGTGCGCATGAGTGAAGATTTTCCGGCGCCGTTTGGGCCGAGCAGCCCGAACATTCCCTTATTGATGGTTAAGGAAACATCGTTAAGGGCGCGCACGCCGTTGCTGTATTGCTTGTTGAGGTTTTGGATGGTTAATTCCATTGGATTTGTTTTTGGTTATTGGTTCTCGGATTGGACGGTGGTTTCCGGGTTTTGTTACAGGACAATCTGGAAGAACAAGATAAAAAAAATCCCGCCGGAACGGGATTGATTGTTATTCTTTACTGACACTTCCACCCGAACTTTCATTCCGGTTAATAATCTTAGGGTCATTATTATACCTGATATTGCTGCCGCTGCCGGCCGTGGCTTTGAGGCTCGCGAGCGGATGGACCAACGAGGTGCTGCCGCTGGAAGCATCTGCGATAATATCGTTGGCGAGCAATTCTCCCGCTTCGATATGGCTTCCGCTGGAAGTCTGGGTTTCGAGCTTGAGCGTTTTCCCTTTTACGGTCATGTTGCTGCCGCTGCTGCTTTCGGCGGTTACGTTTTCCGCTTCAAGCGAAATGTTGATATCGCCTGCGCTGCTGCTGCTCAAACCGATGTTCTGCGCTTTGATCAGGCTTTTGCCGATGATGTGCGCCGCGCTGGAAGCCTGCAGGCTGTTGATTTTCGGAATCTTTACGACGATCCTTTTGGAAGTCGCGTTTTTAATGTTCACATCCGTTTTTACAATCAGGACTTTATTGACGATGCTGATGTCGATATGGTTTTGCAGGTTCTTATCGGCAATTACAGTAATCGATTTTTCGTTCGCCTGTTCGATTTCAAGGTCGAGACCGCGGCTGACTTCAATATCGGTAAATTCCATATCGTTGTTGCGGCTTTCGGTTGTCACATTGCCGTCGCCTTCAATTCCCGGACCCAATTCCCCATCAAACCTGCACGAGGCAAAAAGGATGGCAATGGCTGCGGTTACTATAAATTTTGTCAGAAATACAACAAACTTCATCATGGCTATTTGGTTTTAATGGTTATTCCGTCTTCGTTTATTTTTACGCTTTTTATCTTTTTGCCGTGCTCTTCTGAATCGTCAGACCCATTGATATCGGTTTTAATCAGGATGCCGTCTTTGTTCATGATCAGGCTGGCGGTTGAATCGACTTGCTGTTCCGTATCGCCGTCTTCCACGTCATTCCATTCGTTTTCCTCAGCAGGGCAATTCAGGCATTTCACTTTGGAATCCTCCACTTTATAAGTGTAGTTTCCGGAATAATGCAGGTTGAAGAATTCGTCGTTCGAACGATCGTAATCCTCAACACTCTCGTCGGTTTTCAAAATCGTCCCTTTCGGTAAATATAAGAAAATTTCAACTTCCTGGTTCCTGTATTTGTTAGCGACTTCCGTGAGCAGGTAATTGTCGAAGATCAGGTGTGTGCCTTCCACTTTGTAGCCGTAAACAATTTTTTCGGCGCGCTGCTTGGCTTCTGCCAGAGATTTGCCTTCCGCTTGTTTCTCAATCTGGATGTATGGCAAGCGCTCGTCGGTTTTAAGGATGTGAAAGGAAACTTCATTCGAATAAATCTGTTCCTTGTTGTTCTCATCCTGTGTAAAGATGTAGTCGCGGCGGTTGTTGACGTCTTTCGCGTAATAATCGTTGAACCTGAATTTGACATATAAAGTATCGGTCGGGTTCATCTGGACGGTTTCTTTCTGCACCACTTTTCCGTCGAATGCGATTTCGGTCGCCTGTTTGATTCCGAGTGTAATCAGGATTCCGACAGAAATCAGCCATACTGCGAGCAGCGTATATTTGGCAACACTTCCGATCGATTTCATATTGCTGACCAATAATTTCAATCCGAGGATAAACAGGAAGAAGAACGGGATTCCGATGGCGAAAAAGCCCAGTAACCCGATGATCCATAAAGGCAGGCTGGTGTAATTCACGGCGTCCACATAATTCTGCCAGGGCACGTCGACGAATGAGGTCGAACCCAAGGTAAACAACCCGATGATCATTCCGCCCAGCGTTATGGCGGCAAACACCGCGATGCAGGCACCGAGCACTTTGGCGAAAGCATTGAAAAGTTTCATGAACGCGTCGCCTAAATTTCCGGCAACCCTTTCAAAACCTGTCTTTACCTGGTTTCCCATTTTGTCATAATTGGCGTTTTTGAATTTTTCGGAAACATTGTCGAATTCTTCGCGCACTTTCCTTTCGATATTGGAGATCGTCACGGGTTCGCCGGTCATTTCCAGTTTTTCAGAAGTCGTCACCGCAGCCGGCGTCACTGCCCAAAGGACGATATAGGCTACGATTCCGGTTCCGAAACCTGCGAATACGAAAATCACGAAAAGGATCCTGAGCCAAACCGAGTCGATCCCGAAGTAATAACCCAATCCGGTACAAACGCCGCCGAACATTCCTTTTTCGGTATCGCGGTAGAGTTTTTTGGATTTTTTCACATATTCGTAATCCGATTTGGTTTCAGAAGAAGGCCCGTCGTCTTCAATCCTGTAATCTTCGGGCTGGCCCATGATCGTGATGATTTCCTCGACTTCCTTGACATTGATCACCTGTTTGTCGCTGGTGTGTTTTTCGGTGATGATTTCTGCGATGCGCATTTCAATGTCCTTGATGATCTCATCCTGTCCGTTAGAATTGGACAGCGAACGTTTGATAGCGTCAAAATAGCGTGTCAGTTTTTGGTATGCGTCTTCGTCAATATGAAAAAACATACCCCCTAAATTTATATTTACCGTTTTATTCATGACTATTATTTTTGGTTTGTTATTATGTTTACTGCATCCGACAATTCCGTCCAGGTGCTATTCAATTCATTTAAAAAAGTTTTTCCGATTTCGGTGAGGCCGTAATATTTGCGCGGCGGTCCCGATGTCGATTCTTCCCAACGGTAGTTGAGCAATCCGTCGTTTTTGAGTCTTGTGAGCAGCGGATAAACTGTTCCTTCCACCACAAGTAATTTAGCGTTTTTCAAAGTGTCTAATATTTCAGAAGTGTAGGCATCTTTCTCTTTTAGGACAGACAAGATACAGAATTCCAAAACACCTTTACGCATCTGGGCTTTTGTGTTTTCAATATTCATAATTACTTTTTGAATTTTAAATTTTAATTTTCATCTTCATTTTAGTTTTCTGCGATCGGAGCATAGGCTGCGAGGCGCGTGCTTTCGATTGCAATTGCATTTTCACTCATGGTGACGTTTTCGGGATTTCCGGTGTAGGTCACCTTCGCCATTTCGGCAACACTGATATCGATGTTGTCTTTTGCATAAATCGATACTTTAGAAAAATCGCCGGCCTTTATGGTGAGCTGTCCGGCGGCAAAATTTTTAGCCAGGCAAAGCGCGGCGTTGCTGCTTTTGATAAATGCGGTTGCAGCGGTTCCGGACAAGTTGACTTTAGCGTTGCCTTTGAAATTCCCATAGAAATCCCTGGTTTCCGCCCGTCCGTTAAAAACGGTCCCTTTTTCTGCCCTGAGCGTCACTTTCTTAGCCGATTTGATCACGCCCAGAAAGGATGCGCCCGAATCGAGGGTAATGGAAAGCTCGGGAGCGGAGAGTTGGTTTTTCACCGTAACCTTCGCGCCCGATTTGGCTTCGATA
>DATHGE010000181.1:0-3188 GCA_035317805.1 Flavobacterium sp.
CAATTAACCGTTAATGGAGCGGTTTCTGCCGTATCATTTAACGAAGCTACCGGCGTTTACACGCATGCGAGCCATACTTTTATATTGGCCGACAATGGCGATATCCAAAATCTTGACGGAAGCAGCTATCTATATGATGACAGCGATAAGGGAGCCTTCGCTAACGTGAATTCAAATTTCGAGTTGCTTGCCATTTTTATTGATCCGACACTTCAGTATGCCTGTACCAAAAACCCCGTTGCTTCAATCATTTCAGGCGCCACCAATACATATGTCAATGAATTTGATGCCGCCGGGTATATTGTCCAACTGATAAATCCCGCGGCTTTTTTTATAATGACCTTCGAATACAGTATGATTTAATCAGTACCTCAGGATTGTTCAAATTTGCACCAGAAACGACCAATCGCCATAACGGAACTTAGTAGTTACCAATATTTTAGTTTTTTGAGCAAGTGGAAAACTTCGGGCAGTTGATGGCCCGGAGTTTTTTTATTGGCAGTTGTCGCATTAAATGTTATTTTTGGGATTCCAAAACCCTGCACCTAAAAATGGACGAAGTAGTCAAAATCGTAAACGATATCAAGAACGGAAACATCCGCCCGATCTATTTCCTGATGGGCGAGGAGCCGTATTACATCGACCGTCTTTCCGATTATATCGAGCAGCACATTTTATCCGAAGAGGAAAAAGGCTTCAACCAGACGGTTCTGTACGGCCGCGATGTGTCGATGGAAGACATCATTTCGACCTGCAAACGCTATCCGATGATGGCCGAACGGCAGGTCGTGATTGTCAAGGAAGCGCAGGATCTGACGAAAACGATCGACAAACTCGAAAGCTATGCGGAAAACCCGATGCCAACGACGGTTTTGGTTTTCTGCTACAAATACAAAACGCTCGATAAGCGTAAGAAAGTGACCAAACTGCTGGAAAAACACGGACTCGTATATGAAAGTAAAAAGCTTTACGAAAACCAGGTAGGGCAGTGGATTTCGCGTGTGCTCCAGGGAAAAGGTTATTCGATCGAGCCAAAGGCCAATGCGATGCTGGTGGAATTCCTCGGGACCGACTTGAGCAAGATCAACAATGAATTGGAAAAGCTGCAGATCATCCTTCCGAAAGGCACTACATTTACCTCCAAACACATCGAGGAGAATATCGGCTTCAGCAAGGATTATAATGTGTTCGAATTGCGCAAGGCGATTGGGGAACGCAACCAGTTCAAGTCGTACCAGATCGCGCAATACTTCGCCGACAATCCCAAAGACAATCCGATGGTAATGACAACGGGAATGATTTTCAGTTTCTTTGTCAACCTGCTACAATACCACGGATTAAAAGACAGGAATCCGAAAAATGTCGCTTCGGTGCTCAAAGTCAACCCCTATTTCCTCAAGGATTACGACGTGGCGCTGCGCAATTACCCGATGAAAAAAGTCAGCCAGATTGTTGCCACTTTACGCGATGTCGATCTCAAAAGCAAAGGCGTGGGTGCCAATGCGATGGAACACGGCGATTTGTTGAAGGAGATGTTGGTGAAAGTGTTTAATTAAATCGAAATTTTCATAATTTTACCGATATTTACCTCCCAAAATAAAAATACCACGACTATGGCAATGATGAATAAAAATACCGTTCTCGGCTGGGCGACTTTCATAATGATTATTATGGGATTGCTACTGATCGGGATGGGCGCCTTTAAATATGATGATGTTGCCGGCTGGGGATTTGCCGCCGTCGGTGTCGGATTTTTGGCGAACGCATGGGTATTCAGTTCGCTCAAAGGCCGCGTTTAATTTTTAATAATAACAAAAAAGAAAGATAAAATGTCAGACGATAAGAAAGTAATTTTTTCCATGTCCCGCGTAAGCAAGACTTACTCGGCGAGCAACAAGCAGGTATTGAAGGATATTTACCTGAGCTTCTTTTATGGCGCTAAAATCGGAATCCTCGGTCTCAACGGTTCCGGAAAATCCTCATTGTTAAGGATTATCGCAGGCGCCGACAAGAACTATCAGGGCGATGTGGTGTTCGCACCCAATTATACGGTCGGTTACCTCGAGCAGGAACCACAACTCGATGAGAACAAAACCGTCATTGAAGTCGTTCGCGAAGGGGTTGCCGAAACCGTTGCAATCCTCGACGAATTCAACAAAATCAACGACATGTTCGGCTTGCCAGAAGTCTACGAAGATGCCGATAAAATGCAACAGCTCATGGATCGTCAGGCGGATTTGCAGGACAAGATTGATGCCGTCGGTGCGTGGGAACTCGATACGAAATTAGAAATCGCGATGGACGCTTTGCGCACGCCTGAACCAGATACGCCAATCAAAGTGCTTTCGGGAGGGGAACGCCGTCGTGTGGCTTTGTGTCGTTTGCTTTTGCAACAGCCTGATGTTTTATTGCTCGATGAGCCAACGAATCACCTCGATGCGGAAAGCGTTTTGTGGCTCGAACAGCATTTGGCGCAATACGCCGGAACCGTAATCGCCGTGACGCACGACCGTTATTTTCTCGACAATGTTGCGGGCTGGATTCTTGAACTAGATAGGGGCGAAGGCATTCCGTGGAAAGGAAATTATTCGTCATGGCTCGAACAGAAATCGGGCAGGATGGCTTTGGAAGAAAAAGTGGCTTCCAAAAGAAGAAAGACTTTAGAGCGCGAGCTGGATTGGGTACGCCAGGGCGCCAAAGGCCGCCAGACCAAACAGAAGGCGCGTCTGCAGAATTACGACAAACTCCTCAATGAAGACCAGAAACAACTCGACGAAAACCTCGAAATCTACATCCCGAACGGACCGCGTCTGGGAACCAATGTGATTGAGGCGAAAGGCGTGGCGAAAGCCTATGGCGAGAAATTATTATACGACAACCTCAATTTTACGTTGCCGCAAGCCGGAATTGTCGGGATTATTGGTCCGAATGGCGCCGGTAAATCGACCATCTTCCGGATGATTATGGGCGAGGAAACCCCTGATGCCGGCTCGTTTGCTATCGGCGATACTGTGAAGATCGCTTATGTAGATCAGTCGCATTCGAATATCAATCCCGAAAAGTCCATTTGGGAGAATTTTGCCGACGGCCAGGAACTCATCATGATGGGCGGAAGGCAGGTGAATTCACGCGCTTACCTGAGCCGTTTCAACTTTGGCGGCAGTGACCAGAACAAGAAAGTATCGATG
>DATHGE010000182.1:0-5971 GCA_035317805.1 Flavobacterium sp.
CCAAGCTCGAGGATTTGGGGCTGAAATATACCGAGCCGCAGGTTTACAACGAAATCGTCAGCAAAATCAAGGAAACCAAAGAAGAACAGGATCTTTACATCAAGGATATTTCGGACGTTTTAAAAGATTCGCTCGATAAGGAAGGCATCGAATATACCATTAAAGGACGGCCAAAATCCATCTATTCGATCAGGCGAAAAATGCTCACGCAGGGCGTTTCTTTCGATGAAGTGTACGACAAATTTGCACTGCGCATTGTCTATAAATCCAATCCGCACGACGAGAAATTCATCGCGTGGAAAATCTATTCCATCGTAACCGACCATTACCGCCCAAGCCCAAGCCGTCTGCGCGACTGGATCTCCTCGCCGAAATCGAGCGGTTACGAAGCGCTTCACATTACCGTTATGGGTCCGAAAGGCCGCTGGGTCGAAATCCAGGTGCGAAGCGAGCGCATGGACGAGATTGCAGAGAAAGGCTACGCCGCGCATTACAAATACAAACAGGGCGCGGGTGCCAGTGAGGAAAGTGGTCTCGACGTCTGGCTCAATCTGCTCAAGGAAGCTTTGGAGAATTCGGAGACGAACGCCGTCGATTTTGTCGAGGATTTCAAGATGAATTTGTATGCGAAGGAGATTTTCGTATTTACGCCGAAAGGGGAAATCAAATCATTGCCGAAAGGCGCGACTTCGCTCGATTTTGCGTTTAGCATCCACTCGGAAATTGGCGTAAAGACACGCGGGACAAGGGTTAACGGAAGACTCGTTCCGTTAAATACCGAGCTCAAAAGCGGCGACCAGATTGAAATCATCACCTCTTCTACGCAAAAACCGACCATCAACTGGCTCGAATATGTGACGACTTCGAGGGCCAAAAATAAGATCAAGAACGTCCTCAACGAAAATACCAAAAAGATCGCCGAGGAAGGAAAAGAGCTGCTGACGCGGAAACTGAAACACCTGAAAGTGGTCATGAACGAACAGGTCGTGAATGAGCTCGTGAATTTCTTCAAGCTCAAAACCAGCCTCGATTTGTTCTACCGTGTCGGAATCGGCGCGATTGAAAACCAGCAACTCAAAGATTTTGCAGCGCAGAAAAGCAATACGCTGATGAATTTCTTCAAGAACAAGATCACGCGTAAACCGCATCATACTGCTGACGAAGACATCCACAAACAGGTGTTGAGCAACAATTATGACATGTTGGTTTTCGGACCCGAACATGACAAACTCGACTATAAATTATCGACCTGCTGCAACCCGATTCCGGGTGACGAGGTTTTCGGGTTTGTGACAATCAATGAAGGAATTAAGGTGCATAAGAAAGATTGCCCGAACGCGATTAGTTTGCAATCGAATTACGCCTACCGGATTATCCAGGCCAAATGGATCGATTCTTCGCAGCAGGAATTCAAGGCGATTTTGAACATCACCGGGATGGATTCGCTCGGACTCACGAACGAACTCACAAAAGTCATTTCGAACAATATGCACGTGAACATCCAGAGCATTTCATTGAGCGGTGAAGCCGGAATATTTAACGGGAAAGTGACCGTGGTCGTGCAGAACAATACGATCCTGAAGAAGCTGATTGAGAATATTAAGAAGATCGACGGGATTGATAAGGTGACCCGGGTATTGAAGAATTAGGAAGAAGTGGCTGAGTAGTTGAGTGCGCGTGAGTGATGGCAGCGGAAATCCTTTTTGAGAATTGTCCGAAGCTTGCGACGGGAATTCTCAAAAAGATGGCAGCGAACAGCGCGACAGCGGCGGAGGAACGAAGCCGGTGGCACGCCCAAAAATAAAGCATCATGGAAGAACCGATTTTTGAAGGCGAATACATTTTAAAGAAATTCTCGGGCAAAGGCGCGTGGACTTTTGTGTTGATGCCTCTGATTCCGGGACTTCCGAAGAAAAAGAATGGCACGTTGCGCGTGCGCGGATTCATCGACGATTATGAGCTTAAAGATTTCAATATGTGGTCGATGAAAGCCGGGAACTTTATAGCCGTAAAGGCAGCGATCCGAAAGCAAATCAAAAAGGAAGAAGGCGATACGGTAAAAGTAATTCTATATCTGGACGAGGCAAAATCGGTTATTCCCGAAGATTTTTTAACCTGCCTTAACGAAGAGCCGAATCTTCTCAAACATTTCAACAGCTATCCCGAAACGCGTAAAAAAGAAATCACCGACTGGATTTTTGGCGCCAAAACCGAAGACGAGAAAATTACGCGCATCGCACAAACCCTCGAAAAGCTCGAAACCGAGTCGGCTTCCAAATAAAAACTTATTCCGCTGCGCTCCACACCGTTCGGCTTCGCCTCGGGCCAACTATTTTATTTAATTGCGTGAAGTTTTGCAAATTGTCAATTGCCACCCGAGCAAATTTTTTTGCGAATTGGCGAAGCAATTATCAATTATCCATTATCTTTGCCACATGACACTAGTATCCGTTGATAACAGCAAAAATCAGGAGATTGTAAAGAATGTTTTTACAATGTATCTTGAGACCAAAGGACATCGCAAAACGCCTGAACGCTACGCTATTCTTCAGGAAATTTACGACAGCGAGGAGCATTTCGACATTGAGAACCTCTATCTCAAAATGAAAAATAAGAATTATCGCGTGAGCCGTGCGACTTTGTATAACACGATCGAACTGCTTTTAGACTGTGCGCTGGTGCGCAAACACCAGTTCGGGCAGAACCAGGCGCATTATGAGAAATCTTATTTCGACAAAAACCACGACCACATCATCATGACCGATTCGGGTGAGGTGATCGAGTTCTGCGACCCTAGAATCCAGATGATCAAAAAGACGATTGAGGAGATTTTCGATATTGAAATCCACAACCATTCGCTCTATTTATACGGAAACAAGAAAAAAACAATTGATAATGAATAATTAACAATTGATAATTGGCGTTGCCTTGGGACGGGCTTTTCGCGGTGCACAGCACCTTGCTTCACACGAGCGAAGCGAACTGACGAAGTAATCCCTAACGCGACCCACATTCAAAATTCAAAATTCGTTAATCGATATTCTTCGGTTTAAAAAATTAAGAATGATGAACAATGAATAACAAATAATGAATTTTGAAATTTAACTACACATACTAACAACTAACTAACAATGACAGTAGATTTACTGCTAGGACTACAATGGGGCGATGAAGGCAAAGGAAAGATTGTTGACGTACTCACCTCCAAATACGATATCATTGCCCGTTTTCAGGGCGGCCCGAATGCGGGACACACATTGGAATTTGACGGAATCAAACATGTCTTAAGGACGATTCCATCCGGGATTTTCCATAAAAACTCCATCAACGTTATCGGAAACGGCGTCGTGATCGACCCGGTCGTTTTCCAGAAAGAGATCGAAGGATTGCAGAAATTCAACCTCGATATCAAAAACAAACTCATCATTTCGAGAAAAGCGCATTTGATTTTACCGACGCACCGTTTGCTCGATGCGGCTTCTGAAGCGGCGAAAGGCAAGGCGAAAATAGGTTCTACGCTGAAAGGCATCGGCCCGACGTATATGGACAAGACCGGCAGGAACGGACTCCGCGTGGGCGATATCGAACTCGAAGATTTCAAGGAAAGATACCGCCATCTGGCCGATAAGCATGAGGCGATGATTAAGTTCTATGACGTTGCGATACAATACAACCTCGCCGAATTGGAGAAAGAATTCTTCGACGCGGTAGAAGATTTGAAAAAACTGACTTTTATCGACAGCGAGGAATACTTGCACCAGGCACAGAAAGATGGCAAATCGATTTTGTGCGAAGGCGCGCAGGGTTCGCTTCTGGATGTGGATTTTGGGACATATCCGTTCGTCACTTCTTCCAATACGACTGCGGCCGGGGCCTGTACTGGTCTGGGAATCGCACCAAATAAAATCAAGGAAGTTTTCGGGATTTTCAAGGCGTATACGACAAGAGTCGGAAGCGGCCCATTTCCAACTGAATTGTTTGATGAGGACGGCGCGACCATGGCCAGGGTTGGAAACGAATTCGGATCCGTTACCGGAAGACAGAGACGTTGCGGCTGGCTTGACCTTGTGGCATTGAAATATGCGATTCAGGTGAACGGCGTCACGCAGCTGATGATGATGAAAGGCGATGTATTGTCGGGATTCTCAACATTGAAAGTTTGTACGGCTTACAACTATAACGGCAAAGAAATTTCGCATTTCCCTTACACGATTGAACCTGAAAACGTAACGCCGATCTACAAAGAATACAAAGGTTGGAAAGCAGATTTGACCGGAATGACTACTTATGATCAATTGCCGGTTGAACTCAAAGAATACATCGAATTTATCGAAGCCGAAGTCGGTGTTCCGATAAAAATCGTTTCTGTCGGACCCGATAGAAAACAGACGATTATGAAATAATGGGACGCCTTGAGAAATCAGGGCGTTTTTTTGAAGAAATATAGGTTTAGCTTCTTATACTGCCAACAGATGCAGTCGATTCAGATTGTGTCCACAAGCGCAATTTTTCCTTCATCTTTTTCCCAAATGGAATTTCTATATAATAAGTAACCAACGCTGCGAGAATAATCACAACCGGAAGCGCAACTGCGGCACCAATCCAAAAACTCGTATGCAGCCTGGTCGTAAAGAACGGGATGACTATTCCGTTAGCGATATGTTGGTGAATGAGATACAGCGCAAAGGAAATTTTCCCGAGGAAAAGTGTCGGTTTTGTGACTATGAATTGCAGTTTATGATTGACAAACAGGGTGAACAAACCGAAATAAAGGAACAACATTATCGAATACTCCAAAGTGGTCACATGCATCCTTGATGTACCGCCGAATTTAAAAAGCCCGATTTGGCCCAGCAAACAAAACACAATCACCGTATAATTCCGCAATAGGTTTTTTTGTTGCGTATAGATTGTATAAAATACCGTTCCGGCAAGAAACAACGGGATGAAAGCCAACAACGGAATCCATTCAATGATTTTCCAAACAAAAGCGCTATTGGAAAAATGACCGCCAATAAGTGTCAACAATATTAAAGAGATTCCGATTGTCGTAAGATGACGCAGCATTCGGAAGCGGAACAGGAAGAGCACGCAGATGTAAAAAACCATCTCGACAATCATCGTCCAATAAGGCCCGTCGAGATTTGGAACGTCCATATAAAACTGGAACATGGTCATATTGGCCAGATACTGCAGATAAAACACAGGTGGCAGCAGTTCGTGCTTGTACAGAAAAGAAACGCCCAAATAGGAAATAAAGGTAATCGTAACGCAGGTCCAATAGGTCGGATAAAGCCTGCTGACCCGATTGATGATGAAATCGGTGCTGGTTTTTACGCGGTTCAGGCTCATATAAATGACGAAGCCGCTGATGATGAAAAACAATTCGACACCGGTTACACCCAAATTAAACCCGAGTTTGGCCTCTTCCCTATATAAAGTGAAATGAAAAAACACGACCATCAATGAAGCGATGCCGCGCAAAGAATCGAGCTCTTCAAATCTTTTTGGCGATTGGGTCACAATTACGGTTTCCTGTTTGGCGTCCATAAATTTAATTGGTGAAATTACTGCAGGCTTAATATTAAGGATTCGGAAGGGCCGACAGAAACCATCACTTTCCCTTCGCCATTGACCACTTCCATTTCTATATTTTTCTTTCCGTAAAGTGCGTCTGACAATTTGTGTTTTCCGTCTTTGAGTTTCCATTTGGAAATAACCTCAGCCGGGACTTTTAATCCAAATTGACTGGTCGTCATCCATGAAAAATTGTTGACAATGATTAATTTCTGGTGTTCCGACCAACGCACATAAGAATAAATTCCCGGATCATAACCCTGCGTCTTATCGCGGTTCGCGGTCTGGATTTCCTGGAATTTGCCCATCAACGCCGGACTCGTAATCGTAAAATTCAACAGCCTTTTGTAAAACTCACGCAGCTCTTTTTCTGAAGCCGACAATTGTCCGCCGT